>NZ_JAFEVM010000088.1:0-1584 GCF_016901105.1 Treponema sp. Marseille-Q4523
CCTCTATCGAATCGTATTCCACAATAACCTTCGGTTGGATATATACCGTTGCATTTTCTATTTTCCATAAAAAATGAAGCTCAAAAACTCCGAATATTTTATTATCTTCCGCCGAAATTTCACCGGCTAAAACACCGATATGTTTTTTCCCGAACGATAAATCAAGATGACAAATTGATGAATGATACTGTTTTTCCAGCGGTTTTATATCGCCGTAAAATTCATAAATATTCGGATTATGAAAATAGACTGATTTCCAACAACCTAAGAGAATAATATCCTCTGTATTGTTCGACACTTCATTAGTATAAAACGGTTCGGCATATATTTCATATTTATCCCGGCAGTAACTGAAATATGCATAAGCCTTCGGTGTCCAAAGGCTGTAGTCGGATGAAACCAATATAGAATAGTTACACGCCTTTATCAATGCCGAATCGTTATTACATGGATATTTTTTATTACATGATATAAAAAATATACTTAATAAAAATAAAGCTGGAGAGAAAAATTTAACCTTATACACACATACACATTTACTCAACAAATTTCAACCAACCGTTTTTTGTAAAAAAATAGTTATACATTTTTTTTACGGAATCTTCGTTCCAGCAAAAGTTATACAATAATTTACCGCCGGATGATTTGGGATCAAAGGCGTTCTCTCCGGGCCAGTAAAAACTGTGTTTTACGCGGGGAACATCTTCTTTCATTTTATATTTTTTAAAAATTTCTTTCGGCATTCCTTTAAAATTAAATCCTTTATGTCTTTTCTACCAAAATATTGATACATACATCGCTATACGTAGTGCCCTCATATACGTCTATGATCGTTATGACAATATCTCCACCTCGTGTTTGATTTTTATAATCTTCGTCCGTATACATGACTATCGTTTGTAAATCGGGCGTATCTTTTAAATCGACATATTTTACAATACCGGTTTTTTTATACTGAATTTTAAGTTTTTTCGGGCGTGCATTTTTTGTCCACAACGCTCTGTTTTTTACCGAAACATAACCCGAACCGAGTATCAAAAACTCGCCGTACATATCGTGTATGGTCAAAGTTGCGCCGATGCCGTTTTTCCCGCCTGCAGGTACCCACGGCAACAGGATTTCGGTCGAAAGGTTTTCAACCGAATACACGGTCTTTCCTTCGCGCAGCTCCGAACTTGCGCGTATTTTATCTCTTTTATAAATAACAAACGGCTCTATTGCAGCTTTTGTATGCTCCGCCGAAATTACCAGTTCTCCCGTCTTTGCATCGTAAAAATAGCAAGCTTGTTCATTCGAAAGCAGTAGAAAATATCGCTTTACACCGTTACCGCTGATGGAAATATACGGCAATCCCTCTTCATAGCTCAATTCATAATGATATGTGCCATCCTCAAATATTTTAGATTGAAAAGGCTCTGTAAGAATCTGTAGCTCGTTTTCGGAAATAAATTTAAAACCGTTAAATCCTTGTGTCTCATACCAAATACCGATTGCAGGAATGGCAAATACGTACAACTGCCCAATGATAAGATATAAAAGTATGTAAACATATTTTTTCATTGTTTGTTTTTCCTATCTTAACGG
>NZ_JAFEVM010000089.1:0-1524 GCF_016901105.1 Treponema sp. Marseille-Q4523
ACTATTTTACTGTATGCAAAAGAAGTACAGCTGGCTGGTTCTATAGCAAATTTTCAGAACAGGCATAATGATGAAGCTGTTATTCAAATGAATAATAACGAAGAATTAACATATTACAAATTATTTATGGAAAAAGAGCGGCTCTGTGTTGTTAAACTTATCGACATGGAGAAAAAAAGTTTTAATCCGAATAGTTATGAATTGTCTATGGAAGCAAAAAACAAAGCCAATGCATTTAAATTATTTCTTGATCTTATGGATAAAGAGAAGAATGTTATTAAAAATAAAATTATAAGCGAAACGGGGTTTGGTGAGGTTTGGATTGATGCTTTAGTATTAAGGTATTGTGTATATAATACTCGAAATATTTTTGTGTTTTGTATTGAAGATGGATACAGAAATTACGGTGGTAAACTTGTTGTTATGTCTGAGGATGGAGAAATCGATTTCGAAAAACGAATAATTACAAACGATTTAAGACAGGTGTTGGATGGTGTTATGATACTGAACAAACATTATCTTTGTATAGCTGTTTATGATATAGCATATCATAAAACGATTTTTAAAATAATAGATATATCAAAATGCTTGACTCGCTCATCGTTTAGTAAAAGGAGCGGATTTTATTGCCGATCATAAATAACGAGGAGTATGGAAGACTTGAGTATACGCCGTACGGGGAGCTGTGGGTAGAGAAGAAGACGGAGAAAGAAGAAGGACTGCGGTATTTGCCGTACGCTCATGCCGCGTAAGCGGCGAGTGAAATAATTTTCCGCTATGCGCACGACCGCAGGTCGTATAAGTTTACGGCAAAGGAGCAGGACGAGGAGACCGTGCTGTATTACTACGGAGCGAGATACTTGGATGCGAAGTACAGTAGGTGGTTGTCGACGGATCCGGCGGTCGGGGAGTACATACCGATGGCGCCGGTGAGTGGGGAACTTTATTTGTAAAGAATACTGCAGATAGTATTTATGGAAAAAAATAATGATAACAAGGTTTATTATGTAAGTGATTTACTTTATATTGAACTATCTATTATTTATGACAAAAAAACAGGGCAAACTGAAAATGCGGAAGTCATACAAACAAAAAATATACTGAGGGACAACAATGAAAAAAGTCTACATAGTATTTGTCTTTTTAGTGTGGGGCAATCTGATGTTTCCTCAAGAATTGTTGATAACCGATTTTATTGATGATCTATATAGTTACGCCGCAATTGGATATAAAAGCAAAGCTGATAAAAGATATTTTCAACAAGGTTCAATAGCTTATTTTAGTGAAGCTCAAAAAAGCTAAGAGGGGAACGTGTTATAGGTGCAAAGGAAAATGAAAAGGGATATATTCAAAACAGTAATTATTATTGTCCTTTTAATTTTGATAGGATGTGATTGTAATTTTATCAAGTATAACTATGAGACATCTCGCATAAAGAAACAATTTAATCAAAGTATGAATGTTATAAATATAAGCAAAATGGTCTCTCAGAAAGATTTTGATGCGTGTTACGATATATATTTT
>NZ_JAFEVM010000010.1:0-78197 GCF_016901105.1 Treponema sp. Marseille-Q4523
GTCTCTTTTCTGTGTATACTTTTTTCATGCGTAATCCCTGCCCGCCTTTCAAGACCGTCGGTCTGTCAAGTTTAAGATCAAGTTTGCGCGTCCGCGAGTCCGCTTGTGCGCGGGAGAGGGGGAGGCTTCCCCCGCCTGTAAAAAAATCTAAACACGCTCTTATTTTATTCCGATGATAGAAGTGTGGATATATACAGGGAGGCATCCGTGAAAAAATTATCGATAGCGCTGTGTTCTGCGTTTTTGTGCGGCGTCTGTTGTTGGGGAACCGATATTTCATTTCAAGTCGTCCAGCATAACGATGTACTCGATACGGTATGCGAACAGACGCTCGTCATCGAAGATCAAATTCTTGACTACTTTTTTAATCTCGGCGATATCGTTACGAACGAGCCTGCCGTTGCGGCTGTCCCTGCAGATGCCGAAAACCTGTGGAGGACGGCATACGCGTTTGCCGTGACGGGAGGGGCCGACTATTTTGTAGAGCTGCGTCTTTTTTACAGAAGCAGCTCTTCCCGCGATCCCGCATACCTGTCGCTCAACGATCTTGAACGCGTGCAGTGGACGATCGCCGACGTAAAGACGGGAAAAAAGATCGCGGAGGCGAAAACGAAAGTCCGAAAACCGGCATCGGGAAAAACGGATGCTTCAGGTGTAAAAGAATTTGCGGCTTCGATCGCAGACGCGATGCGGAAAGCGATACGCAAGAATATCGATAAAAAATCGAAACGCTGACAAGCGATAAGGATAGAGCCATGATTAAAAAGATCAATCTGTTTTTTTTATTGATCGGCTGTCTGCTGTTTGCATCGTTCAGCCCTTCCCTCGACGGACGCGCCGTCGTCGCCGATCCGGGCACTTTGCCCGAGGGGTATTTTGCAAAGACGGTCGGCTATCTTCCGGGCGACAGCATTATGGTGTCGAACCTTGCATCGCAAAAGACGCTCGATATCCTCGTTGTCGGCTCTCTCGATCAATCCGAAGGAGTTGCGATCCTTTTATCGCCCGAAGCTGCTGCCGAACTCGGCATCGTAAAAGATTCGAACGTCATTGTAAAGATCACAAAACGCAGCGGCGAGCTTGATGAAGCGGTTTCGGGTACGGCCGTTATCGCGCAAGGGGAGACGTCGCTTTCATCCGGTATGGAACCGAAGCCCGCCGTCGAAGATGCGCATGAAGAGATTGCGGATGAAAACACCGTCGAAGACAACACCGAGCAAGCGGATGCGAATGAAACCGATAATGAAGAGAGTGGGGATAAAACGGATGTCGATGAATTGATTTCCGAAGCTGAAGACGATACGGAACGGGCGGAAGCCGATCTTGAAAGCGCCGAATCGGAACTCGATAAGGCGGAAGATGACATTGCGACAGCGGAGGCGATTTCCGATGAGCGCGTGAGCGAGGAACCCGTTGTGACCGAAGCGGGCGATGGAGAGAGCGAACGCATCGCCGAGGAAACGGCAGCCCATGAGGATGCTGCAGCTGATGAAAGCGAAGCCGTGCCCGAAACGATAGCTGCGACCGAAGAAGAAGTTTTACCCGATGAAAAAATCATTGCAGAGGATGTACCCGAAGATGTACGGGAAACGTCGGAAGCGGTGGCCGAAGACATACCGGCGGAATCGGCGGGGGATGAAGCTCGCGTGACCGACGAACCTGTCGTGACGGAAGCCGAAACGGATGAAACGCCCGCGGCGGTTGAAGATGCCGCACTTGCCGAAAGCGCGCCGCCTGCCGAAGCAGCCGATGAAAAGATCGCCGCCGATATTCCGCCTGAAGAAGTGCAGGAGATCGCAGGCGATACGCTGCCTGAAAGCGACGAAGCTCAAGGGGTGGAGAAGGGGAACGCGGAAGAACTCATTGCCGAATCGGTCGAAAGCGCTCCCCCGTCTGACGACAATTCCTATCAAGCGATCGTACTTACACCGGAGGATGGTTCGGAAAATAAAACGGAAAATACGGCGAATGCTGTAGCAGAAGTCCGAGCGGCCGAAAGCGTACGAGCCGAATCCGTCGCCGAGAGCGCGGCGATTGCTGCCGAAAGCACGGTTCCGGTTCCTTCACCGCGCGATGCGGGAGGAGTTTCGACTGCCGCTTCGCTCGCGCGCGAATACGGCGCACGCACGGCGGAAAATCTTTCGTCGCTGGATAAAGGTACTTATTACGTGCAGATAGCTTCTCTTTCGAATCCGTCCAATATCCGTGAAACGCTCGGCAAGTACGGCCGCGATTATCCGGTAACGCTCGTGCCGCTCGCATCGAAAGCGTCGACACAGATTATGATCGGTCCGCTTTCCGTCGACGAATATGCGGTCGTTTTGGAGCGGTTCAAATCGTACGGCTACAAGGATGCCTTCGTTAGGAAAATACGCTGAATCCGTTTGTTAATTAATAATTATTAAAAAAGCCGCCTTATTTCGAGGCGGCTTTTTTTTTATGAAGTTCGATTTTTCTTTCGTTTTGCGGTATCTGAACGGTGAGTTTCCGAAGCAAAGTCGCGAGTGAAGCGAAGCCGAACGGCGTGAGTCCGCGAACGGAGTTCTTGCCGAACGCACGGCTTTATGTTGTGCGAAGGGGTTTAATTTTTTTTCATTCTCGACATCCGCTTCGATAAGCGCTATAGTTTCGGTATGATCATCGCGGAAATAGGAACGGCACACGGAGGCTCGCTTGCAAAAGCGAGAAAGCTCATCGACGCGGCTTTTTTTGCCGGAGCCGACGCCGTAAAATTTCAATGGGTGTATGCGGATGAAATCCTGCACCCCGATACGGGCACGGTCGATTTGCCGGGCGGAAAAATAAAGCTTTACGATCGATTTAAAGCGCTCGAAGTGCCGAGCGATTTTTTTAAATCGGCGATGGCGTACGCACACAAAAAAAATCTCCTCTTCGTCTGCTCGCCCTTCGGTCTCAAAAGTCTCCGCGAACTGCTCACATTAAAGCCCGATGCCGTAAAAATCGCATCTCCCGAATTGAATCACATCCCGCTTTTGAGAGCTTTGTCGGATTTCCGTACGGTGCAAAAAGCGCTCGGAGATGCCGTCGTCCCCGTCATCCTTTCAAGCGGCGTTTCAAAGCTCGCCGACATCGAACGCTCTCTCGACATCATCGGAAAAGAAAACGTCACGCTGCTCCACTGCATCACAAGCTACCCCGCTCCCGAAACCGAATACAATGTGCGCCTCGTTTCCACGCTGCACGACATGTTCGGCGTACCCTGCGGCATCAGCGATCACTCGCTCGATCCCGTCCTCGTTCCCGTCCTCGCCGCCTCTTGTGGAAGCGTTATGACCGAAAAGCACATCACGCTGAGCAAAAAGACTGACGGACTCGACGACCCCGTCGCGCTTGAGGGCGAACAGTTCGCCCTGATGGTACGTTCTCTCCGCCAGTGTGAAGCGGCAAAACGGCGCTACGGCGATAAACGAGGAGGGGCGCGCATACTAAAAGAGATGCGCGAACAATACGGCAGAAAAAAAGTGCGCGAAGTTCTCGGCACGGGAATCAAAACGCTTGCACCGTCGGAAATCGAAAACTACGGAAGGACGAACCGCTCGCTCCACTTTATGCACGCGATGAAAGCGGGCGACGTCGTCGAAGAAAACGATATCGCAGTCCTCCGCACCGAAAAAACGCTCACGCCCGGCATTTCACCGGAATACTTTGAAACGATTGTAAATGCGCGCCTTTCACGGGACGTCCGCGCTGGAGCAGGCGTCGATTGGGAAGACATCGTGCACCGCCGGTGAGCGCGAAAATAAGCGCCGTACAACGATGGTTTTTGAAAAACACCGGAAAATCCGCAAAGCAATTTTTTATCGCGGAACGGTTGAACTTCAATCGGGTACATATAGCATGTACGCCTTTGCCTGCTCCCGTTTTATTTTCGGGAAAACAATTTCATTCCCGCAAACATTTTGTGCAACTTGTGTTCGTCGAACGGCAAATATTCGGCGATCGTAAAACCGACAATATCGAAGTGCGCTTCGATGCACTGCAGTATTTCCTGCAATTTTTTCATTGTCATCTTACCGCCGCGGGCACCGTCTCCTTTTAATTCGGGATTCGCAAAATACGTGGAATGAAAAAAGTGCTCGTCGAGCACGTCGATGTCCAAATGCACCAAAATATGATCGAAGCGGCCGATAAACGTTTTGATTTCATCATCCGAAACAAAAGATTCCGTCTGCACGGTATACCGTACGCCCGCCGCGTCCAAAAAAGCTTTTTGATAATCATGAAGGTTTTGCAAACCGATATACAGAATTTCATCCGCCGTAAATTTCGGGTTTTGCATGAGGTCGGACAAAGCTTTTTCTCCGCGGCCGAGCAATGAGCCGAGCACCATCGCGTGTGCGTTCGGATAGCCGTCTTTTGCGGTAGACACGTCCGGATGCGCGTCGATCCATAGAATGCCCGTATTTTTATATTTACCGTGCAAATAGTCAAACGGAGCTTGCGAGACTATGCAGTTGCCGCCGATCGTGATAATCCTGTCGGGATTTTCGGCATCGATTTTTTTCATTGCGTCTTTGATGCCGCACAGTACCTCGTCTTTTCCGTAAATACCGTCCGTTATCGATCTTTGCGTTCCGTCGGGCGGCGAAATTGCAACTCTGATAAGCGGCTGTGCGTCGTTTTGGGGTAAAATATGCGCCAACAAATTCGCTCCGAAATAGTAGGTTTCCAGTCCGCCGCTCACATAATCGGGATATAATAATCTGATCGTGTTCATATGCATCCTTCGTTTATCGATGCCATATCAGCCGTTCCGCCCGTGCAAAGAAGATGCGCTCGTATACGGTACACATGTAAAAGTGTTCCGAAAATTTAAGAAGCGATTTTTTTATCGCGGAACGGATATCTTTAAATTTTCGCTATCGGCTTTTTCCGTTTCCGCCCATTCGGGATGAATTGTATACCATGGCTTGAATTCCGAGAGTTCATCTCGTGTCAGCTTGGGACAATCGGAAAAATCTTTATTTTTAAAATCTTCCATTTCTTTTTTTCTCTTTTCCGACAAAGGAGGCAATTTTTTTATCTCATCTAAAGTCATAGTTACGATAGTACTCATCGATTTCGTCCTTCTCTGCAAAACGTGCAGAAATCACTCGAATATTTTCATATCGTTCCGTATAAATCACAACAACAACTTTATGAACCATTCCCAAAACTTTTATTCGTTCTTCTTCCGTATTTGAATGTTCGAAATCTATTTTTTCTATGCGTTTTTCATCTAAAAAAACTCGTACAGCTTCATCGAATGTAATTCCATGTTTTTTTAGATTTTGTATATTCTTTTCTTCGTCCCATTCAAATATCATCGATAACCTGTAATAATAGTGTAAACCCGTTATACATATTTGTCAAATTATATACAATTACGATCGATGCGCTGCCGCGCATCAATTGACGAGAACTGTCACGGATTTTGCTATCCGTTTCTTCCATGCAAGGGAGATGCGCTCGCGCGCATCATTGACGAAAATTGTCACGGACTATATCAACCGTTCCGTCCGTGCAAAGGAGATGCGCTGTCGCGCATCATTGACGAAAATTGTCACGGACTCTGTTATCAGTTACGTCCGTGGCAATTTTTATACTTCTTCCCGGAGCCGCAGGGACAGGGATCGTTTCGGCCGATTTTCGGCATCGTGCGGCGGACGGTCACCGATTGCCCCTGCGTGTGCTTTTGCATCGCCCCGCCTGCGGCGGCCCTCCGCGCGGCATCTCCGCTCATCTGCATGGAAGCGACACGCCGATCTTCGCCCGACGCGCCTCCTGCAAAAGACGCGGCTTCGGAATGTTGTGCACTCATATCGCGAGAGCTCATCCTCCTCCGCGCTTCTGCTGCAGCCGGTGAAAGCTGGATGCGCACTTTGAACACGCGCGACATAACGGTCGTCCGGATCGAATCCATCATTTCATCGAAAATATTAAAACCGTCGATCTTATATTCGGTAAGCGGATTCTTACTGCCGTAGGAGCGCAAGTGTACCGCATCGCGCAGGCTTTCGAGCTCTTCAAGTTGGTCGAGCCATTTTTTGTCGATCGTCTGCACGTACTGGTAGCGGATAAACATATTGAGGTTTTCTTTGCCGGCGAGCGTTTCTTTTTCCGTCAAATCGTTTTGCAGCATCGATTCGAGCGTTTCGCGCGAAAGCTGTTCGGGTGCCAGCTGTATGCCGAACATGTTTCTGATGCGATCGTTGAGCTCCGCCAAAGCGGCATCTTTTTGTTTTTTCGTGTGCAGTTCGTATTCGTCGAAAATATCGTTTACGACGTCTTTTGCGTTGTTCATGACGCGCACGGAAAGGTTTTCGTCGGCAAGAATGCTGTCCCGCTGTTTGTAGACGACGCCGCGCTGTTCGTTTAAAACGTCGTCGTAGTCGAGCAGGTTTTTGCGGATTTCAAAGTTTCTGTCTTCGACTTTTTCCTGCGCTTTTTTGATGCCGCGGTTCAGCCACGGGTGATCGATCGGCTCTCCGGGCTTCATGCCGATCCTGCTCATCATCACTTTCATGCGCTCGCCGCCGAACAATCGCATGAGATCGTCGTCCATCGAAATAAAGAATTTACTGCGACCGGGGTCTCCCTGTCGTCCGGAACGACCGCGCAGCTGATTGTCGATACGCCGGCTTTCGTGACGTTCGGAACCGATGACGTACAGTCCGCCCGAAGCTTTTACGTCTTCGTAATCTTTTTTCCACTGCTCTTTTTCGATTTTGTAGGCGGCATCGTATTGTTCGGCCGTTGCATTCGTTCCGGCTCTTTTTTGCGCGCGGAATTCGGGATTGCCACCGAGTTTGATATCGGTACCGCGACCTGCCATATTTGTTGCGATCGTCACCGCGCCCTTTGCACCCGCTTCGGCTATGATGAGCGCTTCTCGCGCGTGATTTTTTGCGTTCAGCACTTCGTGGCGAACTCCTTTGCGCGTGAGCATCGCCGAAAGGTGTTCCGATTTTTCTACGGAAACGGTACCTACGAGTACGGGCTGTCCCTTTGCGTGAGCCGCGGCGATTTCGTCGCAGATCGCCGTCCACTTGTCGCTTTCGTTGAGGTAGACTTCATCATTTTCGTCTTTTCGGATAACCGGCTTATTCGTCGGGATGGAAACGACATCGAGTTTGTAAATTTTATTAAATTCGACCGCTTCCGTTGCCGCCGTTCCGGTCATGCCGGAAAGCTTGTCGTACATGCGGAAAAAATTCTGAAAGGTGATCGTCGCAAGCGTTCGATTCCGCTGTGCGATGCGCAAATGCTCTTTCGCTTCGATCGCCTGATGCAGCCCGTCGCCGTAACGCCTGCCTTCGAGGATACGGCCGGTAAACTCGTCGACGATCTGCACTTGTCCGTCTTTGACAAGGTAATCGACGTCGTTTTTGTACAACGTGTGAGCCCGCACCGCCTGCGTAAAATAGTGCACGTATTCGAAATTGTTTTCGTCGAAGACGGTTCCCGTTATCAAATTGTGCTGATGAAGGATTTCATCGATGTGGTTCATGCCCGCGTCGGTAAACGACACGCGCTTCGATTTTTCATCGAGCGTATAATCGCCTTTGATATTTTTCCGCTGTTCGGGATCCATGTTCACTTCGTCGGGATAAAGCCCCGTGACGGGATCCTTTTCCACTTCGACAAGCTGTCCGACGTATTTATCGACTTCGTGATACTTATACGTGTCGTCTTCACCCTGCCCGCTGATGATAAGAGGCGTACGCGCTTCGTCGATCAAAATCGAGTCGATTTCGTCGACGATGCAAAAGCTGAATCCGCGCTGTACTTTTTGCGAAAGCTCTATCTGCATATTGTCGCGGAGATAATCGAAACCGAGTTCGTTGTTCGTCCCGTAGGTGATGTCGCAGTCGTACGCCGCTTTCCGAGCCGCGTTGTCCATATCCGAAAGGATCGTGCCGACGGTTTGCCCCATGTACGCGTAAACAGGCCGCATCCATTCGGCATCGCGCCCGGCAAGATAGTCGTTTACCGTGACGATGTGCACTCCCTTTCCGGAAAGGCTGTTCAAATATGCGGCAGCGACGCACATAAGCGTTTTGCCTTCGCCCGTTTTCATCTCCGAAATGCGCCCCGAATGCAGCACGAGCGCGCCCATGATCTGCACGTCGTAGGGACGTTCGCCCAATACGCGGAACGACGCTTCGCGCGCGAGCGCAAAAGCCTCGGGAAGTATGTCGTCGAGCGTTTCGCCTTTTGCGATGCGCTCTTTAAAAATCGCGGTCTGTTTCGGAAAATCTTCCGCCGAAAGGGATTTTGCCCAGCTCTCTTTTTCGTTTACCTTTGCGAGGATCGGAGCGAGCGCTTTGACGTCGCGTTCGTTTTGGGAGCCGAAGAAAAACGTAAGGATTTTATCAATGAACATACCTATAAATATACGATATTTTGCAGTGCATTGACAAGACGAAAATCAATGTTTATGCTGAACGCATGATGAAAAAAATCACCGCGTGTATGATTCTTTTTTCCGTCTGCTTTTTTTCGTGCAAAAACTCGCCGTCGGTCGAATCGGTAAAAGAAGACGAACTCTTTTCGCTTTCATACGGGCGCTTCGAAGACCAGCTCAATATGTTCGATTTGGCCGATATCGGAAACGTACATACGAGCATGACGATGCGCGACGGTTTTTTTTACATCGCAAACGGTGAAGCCGAAAAGATCATGGAGCTCAATTCGTACGGCGATCTTTTAACGCTGTACTACAACGAAACGGAAGACGCATCCGAAACCCGAACTCACGAAAGCGCGGCGAGCAAACGCAAAGCGATAGTCTATCCCTTCAGCAATCCGGGAGCTGTCGCCGTTGATTCGAGAAAACGCATGTATGTCGTCAGTACTATGCCGAAAGAGCGGCAGGAAGAAAACGAAGACGGAACGCTTTTGTACAGCCAAATCATACTGCGCTTTGCAAGCGACGGTACGTCCGAAGATTATATCGGACAGCAGGGCATCGGCGGTACGCCCTTTCCGTTTATAAAAAATATCTATACGACGTCGAGCGACGAACTCGTCGTCGTCTGCATTACGACGGAAGGAACGATCGTCTATTGGTTTTCCGAAGCGGGATTTCTCATGTATCAAATTCCGATTTTAACAAAAGACGCGCCGAAAATGCCCGACGCCAAAGCGGGCGCAAACGCGATTTCCGTTTTGCAAGACGTCATACCCGACTGTACGTCGAGGAGGCTCTTTGTCAAAGTCGATTACTATGAGCCGCGCATCGATGAAGATTCCAAAACCGAAGCGGGCATCGATTTTGTAAAAACCTATGTATTTCCGCTCGCCGTAGAAAGCGGCAAATACGGCACACCCGTCGCAGTCCCTCCCTATGAAGAGACGGTTTCCGCCGATTACAGCAAACTCGTGTTCCGTCTGCCCTACGATTTTCTCGGCGTTTCGAACAGCGGCTGGCTCTTTTTTATCATTTCGACGGATACGGGCTTCGGTATCGAAATGGTGCAGTCTTCGGGACAAAAGGTCATCAAGCGGCATTTCGACGTACCGCACGACGACATCCTCTATTACGTGCTTTCTCTGTCGGACAGCGGCATCATCTCAGCGCTGTTTATTGAAAAAGAAAAAGCGCGCGTTGTATGGTGGCGGACGGATTCGCTTACGGCCGCGATCGTACGATCGTAAAGGCGCCCTCCGCGTAAACGATGCCGCCGGCGCACAAAGCAAAAGAAGGATCTGACAATGGATTTCAGCAATATGAACGAGGGGCACGAAGACGGAAAAGAAGCGCTGCATTATTATTTCAATCACGAAGAGCGCATAAAGCGGGCGCCGAAAATCGTGCAGGATTATTACAACGGTGAGGGGATCCAAAGCCCGAAGGGTATTTTAAAATCGCTTGTCGCGACGAGGGCAAACCGTTTCGGTCTTTTCGGCATCGTGATCTTTTGCGCATTCATCTACGTCTATTCGCTTGTCGGCGAAAAGCCCTACCGCAAAATCGTCGGAGGAGTCGAAGCGACGCTCGCGGTTTTTTCGTATGCGGACGAAATTTACGCAAGCCTTACCGTTCGCCCCGGAAGCGACACGGAAAAAGCGATGAGAAGCGGTACGATTACCGTACGCTTTTCGTCGATCGACGTGCAAAAGGCTGTCGTCGGCGAGTTCGAAGATGTGCAAAGTTATACGGGAGAAGAGCTTACGGTGCGGACAAAGTTCCCCGATTATGATATAGTAGCGGTGCGCGCGGAAGTGCGATTCCGAGGAGAAACGAAAACGCTCTCTTCTCGCGTCGTGCGCGAGTAAAAAGTTAAAAGCACCGCTGAAATGGCGCGCCGCTTTTAACTTCGAGTTTTCTTTTGAAAACTCGCCCATATACCTGTGCGCTGCTCGAAACTTCGCGCTTATGCGCTCGTTCCGAAGCTCGCGCACTAATTATACAGCTCCTAAATCCTAAGATTTACTCGCTGTATAATTTTAAGGAAGGATATGTTATGCTGCAGTTTTATTTTTTATCGATTTTATTAAACCTCGTTACGGGGATCATCCTCGTCTACGGCAAAAACCTCATCTCAGGCGAAAGTCCCGAAAGCAAGGCACGAGGCATACTCGGCGAAAACGCATTTTTCGACGACAAAACGTTCCGCCTCGTACTCGGCATTTTGACCGTCTTCGTCGGCATTATGAAATTGCTTTCGGTCGTGCGTACCGATGTGCCGGTCGTCGGCGATTTGATCCCTGCGGCAGCAGGATTGTTCGGAGGTTTTTGCCTCCTCGTCGAATTCTACAAAACGAATTCCGCATCCGAACTCACCCTTCCTCATTGGATCGATTTGTGCTTTATCGAAAAACGAAAGTATGTCGGCTATGCGTGCGTCGCGGCCGCCGTCCTCCACTTCAGTTTCCCAGACGTGCTTTTGTTCTAGGTGTACCGATGCGCGCTCTATATGCGGCGCTGCTTTTTGCGGCCATCGCCTCTTTTGTTTCGTGTACGAAAAAATCCTCGGAAGCGATCCCGCTCGACACATCCGAGCCGCTTGCGCTCGCGCCGGACATCAGCTGGGCTGTCGTGCTCGATCCCTATGCCGCATACCGTCCGATACCGTCGTGGGATAGTGCCGCCGCGGGCTATTGCCGAAAAGGCGACATTTTGCAGGTGACGGGAAAAGCCGCCGTAAAAGAAAGCGGCGTGTGGTACAAATTCAAAGACGGCTGGCTTTCCGAATCCGCCGTCACGATCTACGCAAACCGCTACCGTGCCGAAAGCGCTGCCGGAAAATTGAAATAAACGCCGCCGATCGCTTTCTATTTTGCAGCCTTGATCATTTTCGCCGCTTCGCTCGCCGTAATGCCCGCAGACAGCTCCCTCGTCGAAAGATTTTTGAGCTCGAACGTGCCGTCTTTTTCATAATCTTTTCCGACAAAGATTCCCCACGGGATTTTTTTCGCATCGGCAAGCGCGTACTGCTGAGCGATTTTTTTCGTATCGGGAAACACTTCGACGGCAAGCCCCTGTGCGCGCAAAGATGCGGCGGCTTTTTGATAGAGGAGCGCATCATTTGCATCGAGGCAGAAAATTTCCGCGTCGACGTAGCTTGCGCGCCCTGAAACGATGCCGAGCTCGGACATAGCCGCAATGAGGCGGTCGAGTCCTATCGAAGTTCCTACTCCGGGGAGCTTTTCTTTCATATACAAGCCTGCAAGATTATCGTA
Organism: Treponema sp. Marseille-Q4523; assembly: GCF_016901105.1. NCBI lineage: Bacteria > Pseudomonadati > Spirochaetota > Spirochaetia > Treponematales > Treponemataceae > Treponema > Treponema sp. Marseille-Q4523. Next base: position 11,689 of record NZ_JAFEVM010000010.1, read on the forward strand.
GCGGCCGCCCGAACACACAGAGCCTATCTCGGGTAAATCGTTTAAAAACGTTTCGTAGACGACGCCCGTATAATAATCCAGTCCGCGCGTGATGCTCGGATCGAGAGTATAATTTTTTTCGATGCCGGCCGCTTCGAGCATTTCGTATATGTCGCGCATACGCTCGCTGTCGCTATCTTTTCCGCCCGCCATCTCTTCGATTTTTTTTAATGTCGTACCGAAATCCTCCGCTCCCTCGGTGTAGGAAAGGATTTCCGCCGCACGATCTTTACTTCCGGTGATTTCCGAAAGCTCTTTTTCCGTTTCGTTCCTGCCGATTTTTGCAAGCTTGTCGACCGTGCGCAAAATATCGTCGCTTTTTTCATTTACGCCGAGCTTTGTCAAAAAGCGGTTGAAAATCCCGCGGTGATTGACGCGCACGGTGATTCCCGAAACTCCTATCGCGGCAAAGGCTTTTTGTATGACAAGCAGTATTTCGAAATCGGATGCGGCGCTGTCGCTTCCGACCGTATCGACGTCGCACTGAACGAATTCGCGGTAGCGGCCCGCCTGCGGTTTTTCGCCGCGCCACACTTTTGCGATGTGATAACGCTTAAACGGAAAATACAGTTCGCTTTTATGTTCCGCCGTAAAACGCGCAAACGGAACGGTTAAATCGAAACGCATCGCGACATCGCGCCCGCCGTTGTCTTCAAAGCGGAACACTTGTTTTTCCGTTTCGCCGTTACTTTTGCGAAGCAGTATTTCGGTATATTCGAGCACCGGCGTATCGATCGGAACGAATCCGAAGGATCGGTACACCGCAGTTATTTTTTCAATTAAATCCGCGCGCGCGATTTCCGAAGCGGGCAAAAAATCGCGGAAACCTTTGAGTACGCGCGGTTGAATGATCGATTCCATAGCGCTATACTAACTGAAACGGGGGAAAATTACAATGATGCTCTGTTTCGATATCGGCAACACGAACTGCAAAACCGCGCTCTTCGACGGAGAAAAACTCGTCCACGTGTGGCGGATCAGCTCCGACGTAAAACGCACCGGCGACGAATATTTTTCGACGATACGGACGCTCATCCGCGACGCTTCCGTCTCCCTTTCCGACATCGATTCGGCAGTCATAAGTTCCGTCGTACCGAATTTAACCGGCCCCTTCGTAAACGTCACGCAGCACATTATCGGCAAAAAGCCGCTCATCATCGGACCCGACATGTACGCATCTCTCCCCGTAAAAATTCCTGAAAGCGCCGTCCACGAAATCGGAACGGACCTCTTGTGCGATGCGCTCGAAGCGTGGGAGCGCAACAAGTGCGCGTGCATCGTTTCGGATTTCGGCACCGCCCTCTCTTTCGTCGTCGTGGACTCTGACGCGAATATCGCCGGAGTGGCGATAGCACCGGGCATCGGCACCGCATTCAAATCGCTCTTTACGAATACCGCGCAGCTTCCGTCGGTACCACTCGAAATTCCTGCGACGAGCCTCGGCACGAACACGACGGTCGCGATTCAGTCGGGCATCATGCTCGGCTACAAAAGCCTTACCGAAGGTCTCATCGAGAGAATGAAGTGCGATTTGGAAAAATCGACGGGTGTCGGACAGGCCGATATAAAAACGATCGCAACAGGCGGTCTCAACAGCATGATAAAACCGATCACCGACGTGTTCGACGAAGCGGACAAAGAGCTTACGCTCTCAGGCATCCGCCGCGCCGCATTGTACGCGGGTCTCTGACGTAAAACCGGGCGGCATAAATTAATAACGTGCCGATAAGTCATTACAATGCAAAAACTTGATTTTAGACTCGAGGAGCTGTCGAAAAAGTAAGCGACTTTTGAGACAGCCCCGTTTTATCGGCGTTTTCCGATTGCGCCGATCCGGGAAAGCGGCCAAAAGCGGAAGAGCGTCGTGCCGAGTATGTATTTTTTTCCGACATACTGCGGACTCATATTCGATTCATAGGTTACAGAGTAGGCGTCGAGTTTTGAAAGGGGGGTGAGCGTCTTCGTATACGAATGGCGCATATCGGCGGAATTGAAGCGGTTGTCTCCCATCATAAAATAAGCGCCCTCGGGAATATACTGCGCTTCGCCGTTTTTGTTTTCGGGAAAGACCGGCATATTGCGCTGATCGAGGATCATCACGTACAGGTTGAGCATTTCAGCCCGTTCCATAAGCGAGCGGATTTCACCGTCGCTTCTGCGCGCATCGGAAGAAGAGGCCGCTTTTATCAATTCGGCGTTCCGGACGATGAGGCTTCCGACGCATTCCTTTATCATGATATTGAGCCGGTAATTCGCATCGCTGTAGATGTCGCCTCCTGCATAGCTTCCCGCTTCCGGCTTCGATGCGATCCAATCGGTCATAAAGGACGAAAACCACGCAGTCCCTCCGTCCGCGCTCATGAGACGCTGCGTGAGGGCATCGAAATTGACAAAGAGATTGTATTCGTGCATCGAAGAGGCATCCATCGTAAAGGTTCCGCTGCGGTCGGGAACTGCGCGTCTGAAGCGTTCGGCGAGAGCGCGGCACGAAAGGGCGGCCGCATCGATATCGTATTCGCGGCGCTTTTTTTCACACTCGATCATGAGATCGTATTCGCTTTGCGAAAGCGGAAAGTCCCGTATACCGCGTTTCGCTTTTGCCGCAACATCGTTTAAATTCCACGCGGCAAAGCGCGCATCTTTTTCAACCGGTTTGAAATCGTCCCCGTCTTTTGTGCGCGCATAGAGGACTCCGTCCTGCATCACCAGCTGCTCTCCCGGCACGCCCGCGACACGCTTTACGAGCGGATCGGGTTTCGGCATACCGTTCGCATCTGTATTGAGATTTACCGCCATAAAGGTGAGAAGGTAGACGAGCTGGCTCGTAACGGTTTTCACTTCCGATTTTCTGTCCATGCTGTAATGAGGATTTCGGAACACGACGATGTCGCCCCGCTCGTAGGTTTTAAGAGAGGGGATGCCGACATCGGAAAGCGGAAACTTCGGGCCGCTCGCCGTTTTTAAAACGACGACACGGTCGCCGACGAGAAATTCGGGTACCATCGATTCCGACGGAATCATATATAACTGCACGATAAAAATTTGAATGAGCAAAACCATAAAGATAGCCTGCACGAGCGCATCCGCCCAATCGAGAGCTTCGAAGGCGGCGCGCGCAAAGCCGCGCGGTTTTACGGAAGGATTTTTTTCGCGGTATTTTTTCCATTCGGGAGATAGAGTATACACACGCTTTTCGTTCAAAAAATACAGCGCCGCAAGCGACGAAACGAAGATGATGCACCACAGAGAGACCGTTGCGATATCGTACCAAAACGGCGTTCCGTTTTTGCCCGCCCTTCGAAGCACAAAGGATGCGAGGAGCACGTACGGGAGATACTGCATCATTTTCCGCACGGCGGGGATTACGGAAGCATCTCCTTTCTTGAGCCGTATCGATTTGTAAAAAACGACGGCCGTAAACGCGAACGAAATCGGAAAAGCTAAAATCGATATGTCGGCGGAAAGGGGGATGCAAAAAAGCGCAAAGAGAAAAGAAGCGGCAAGAGAAGCGAAAAGCAAAATAAACAATGTTTCGGTTTTTGATTCTGTCATAACGCCAGTATAGCAAAAATACCTTCCTTAGTGTATACTACGAATACTAAGATTGGGGCAAGGATACCGGAAATGTGTATACGGAAAAGAAGTGTATAATAAAATAAAAAAAAGCGGAACGCGAGGCAGCGGAACTGCCGCCGAGCCGCTCAGACCGATGGCAAGCAAACTTTTTAATAAAAAGTTTGCGCAGTCCGATTCCAATCACGGTCTGCCGCGGCGAACGGCAGGGCTGCTGCCGGGAGTGCAGCCGATTTTTATGATACACGCTGTTTTTTAGAGAATACAGCTTCCGGTGACCCTGCCCTAAGATTAAGGTAGGTAACGTCATGCCGCGTTCGATTTTAAATACGGTTTCCGGTCTCGATATGCTTTCCGGCGATACGGAACTGTACGAAACGCTCGTCGATTCTTTTTTAGAAGAAAATGTAAACGACAAAACGCATTTTGCATCTCTTGCGGAAAACGCAGCTCAAGACAAAGACTTCGTTTCTTTCGTGCACAAAACAAAAGGATCTGCCGGACAAATCGGCTGCGAAGCGCTCTACGATGCCGCCCTCGCACTCGAGAGCGTGCTGCGCGGAAAAGAAGCGGGAAACGAGGCGGCGCTGACACGGGAGTTTTTTAAAACATACGACGAAACGCTTTCTGCCCTTAGGCAATACCGTAAACGGATTTAAAATTATTAAAAACCGTATCGGAAAAGATTTGCGTTTTTTCCTTTGCCAAGCTTTCCTCCCCGTATCGAAGAAAAAATGCCCTCTCATATACGCGAGTGATTGCACTCATTTTCGTTTCGGTCTCTCCCCGCATCGTCTGGTACGGCGCATCCGTTTCCATGAGGAGCCGACCGGCATCGAGTTTTTGCACGCAGCAGATCGCGCTTTTATCGCCGAAAATAAGCGGATTTCCGAAACTGAAATACGCGTTCACGCCGCGCTTTAAAAGAGAAGACGCATCCTGTACGCTTCCCGTAAACGAATGAAACACGACGGCCGTAATTTTCGAAAGCGCTTTCGAATCGCGGAACATTTTATCGAGCGCTTTGCGGCAGTGTACGACGAGCGGAACGCCGTACACAGATGCAAGCTCGCACGAAATACGCCACGCCTCTTCCTGCCGCGCGATATCGGATTTGAACTCCTTTGTAAACAAATCGAATCCCGCCTCTCCGATCGCGCCGATGCGTCGCTCTTTGAGAAGCTTTTCCATAAAACCTGCGTTTTCGACAAGCGGAAGCTGAGGGTGCATACCGAAGGCGCACAGTACCTGCGTGTTTTCGTTTTCGTTGAGCTTTACCGAAAGCGATTCCTGTTTTAAAAACTCGTCCCTGTCGTGAGCGCAGGAAACGCCGTAATAGGATAGGGATCCAAGTCCGCGAAACGAATCTTCAAGCGATTTTTCGGCGCAGCAGGCGAGATGAAAATGTGCATCGGTCAACACAGAAAACGCTAACATCCGCATTGCATTGTACCGAAAATAAAAAAGCAATGCAAACATCGGGAGGTTGCAATTGAAAAGCTACACTTTAAAAAGCATCGGAAACTCATCGGATTATATGACGGTCGTGCGTGAAATGGAAGACGGATACGTCGTGCGCATCGTTCGCGACAGAGACGGATACGAAGAAGTGAAAACCGATTATATCGGCAAAGAACTCTTCGAAACCTGCATCCGCACGGGCTATCTCGTCGAAATCGCGGAACCGGTAAAAATCGCCGTCAACGCATAGCGCGGAAAATAAACGCGCCGCTTTTGCTTTCAAGCAAATTTCACGCGGCACGTATCGGTCGATGTAAACTCAGCGCTGAGTAACGTATGCATCAGCCGATGTGCGTTCAGCGGAGCGCAACGTACTCATCGACTAACGAAAGCGCGGCTCCGACGCGCACATCGATATCGGAAACGCAGGGCAGCCAATGAATCGAGCTTCCCTGCGCTTTCATTTTACGCTCCATACCGCGAAACCACGTTTCCTGCCGCTTCGCAAATCTCCGTATGGCAACAACGAGTTTTTCGTAAAGCTCGCCGCGGGAGACGATTTTCCCCTGTAAATATTCGGCGACGAATCCGTACTCAAGACCGAGCGTTTCAAGCCGCTCCCAGGATGCGCCGCCCCTGTGCAAAGCTTCAACTTCTTCTATCATACCCGAATCGAGGCGGGCTTTGAGACGCTTTGCAATGCGCTCCCGCAGTTCTTCCCGCAAAAGCGTCGTACCGATGACAAGCGGACGGATGTCGGGACGGCTCGTCATCGTCTTTCGCATGAGAGCGGCTTCCGGACTTTTCATATACTCCGCTATCTCTATAGCGCGTATGCAGCGCACTTTATCGCGGAGGTCTTCGCGCGTGTGGAGATCGGGTTTCAGCGAAAGCAAAAGGCGCGAAAGCTCTTCGATCGACATCGCTTCGAGTTCGGCACGCCTCTTTTCGTTTTCGGGCACTTCAACCAAATCGTAATTTCTGATAACCGCATCGAGGTACATGCCCGTACCGCCGACGACGACGGGCAATTTTTTCCGACCGACGATGTCCTGAAAAACGCGGTAAAAATCTTTTTGATACTGAAATACATTGTATTCGCTTTTGAGGTCGGTTATGTCGATGAGGTGATACGGAACGGGACTTCCGCCCGAAACGTATTCGTCCAAGTCTTTTCCCGAACCGATGTCGAGTCCCTTGTACACTTGCCGCGAATCCGCCGAAACGATTTCACCGTTCCGCTCCCGCGCAATCGCAACTCCTATCGCCGTTTTGCCGCAGGCGGTCGGTCCCAAAAGGATGACGCAGTTGCAGCTCTTTCCGTTTTCCGCCACTCACAGCACCCGTGCAATCGCGCATTTCAAATATTCCGAGCGCTCATAACCGAGGAGTATCGGATGATCCTCTCCCGCTCCCCGCTTTTCCAATATCTGTACTCGGCGGCCGCTTGAGGCGGCTGCGTGCATGAGCATATCGTAAAACGTATTCGCATCGAAAAATGCGGAACACGAACAGCTTATTAAAATGCCTCCTTTGCGGAGCAGGCGCATCGCGCGCAAGTTGATTTCTTTATAGCCGCCGTACGCTTTTTGAATATTTTTCGCGCTCTTCGTAAAGGCCGGAGGATCGAGGACGATCACGTCGAAAGTTTCACCCGATCCTTCATATTTTTTTAATAAATCGAAAACGTCGGCAAGGACGGTTTTGACCGTATCCTCTTTTTTATTGAGCGTGACATTTTTTTCGATCATCGAAACGGCGTCTTCGGAGATTTCCGCAGCGACTACTTCACGCGCACCGGCAAAAGCTGCCGCGAGCGCAAAAGCGCCCGTATGCGAAAACGCGTCGAGCACGCGCTTACCGTGACAAAACGGCATGATCGCTTTACGGTTATCCTTTTGATCGAGAAAAAAACCGGTCTTTTGTCCTTTTGCGATATCGACATAAAAGAGGATGCCGTTTTCGTTTATCGTGATCACGTCGCCGCCGCTTCCGTATATCCAGCCCGTCCTTTCTTCGAGCCCTTCCTTTTCACGGACGGAGACATCGCTCCTCTCGTATATGCCCTGAGGATCGCACGTTTTAATAAGAGCTGCCGTAATCTCTTTACGGAAAACTTCGCACGCAAGCGCAAGGAACTGAACGACAAGATACACGGAACCGTCGACGGATGCAAAGCGTTCGACGATGAGACCGGGAAGCAAATCGGCTTCGGCAAAAACGAGACGGTATGAATCGCGCTCTCCGTAACGGATGCGCCGCATATTCGCGGCATCGCGGATGCGTGCATCGATAAACGCTTTCGTATTTTCAAACACTTTGTCCGCATGAGCCGAAGAGAGCATACGTACACATATCTTCGATTTTCGATTGATAATGCCCGTACCGATAAATCCGCCTGCAGCCGTAAACACTTCGCACGCGCTCCCGTCGGCACTTTCGCATTCGGAAAGCGGCGCATCTTTTCGGCCGCTCCCGTCGGATGCAAAGTATTTTACATGAGAGATTTCGTTGTCGAATACCCACGGGAAGCCCTGTACGACTTCCCTTTCTTCTTTCGGTTTTAAAAAGATACGAAGCGCGTCATTCATAGCAAAAGCATACTAGTGCGAATGCCGGGTTTTGTAAATGACCCGATATACGCCTGCCAGGACTTACGCATAAGAATCTATATTCCAAGAAAATAACAGTTACCGTAAAAAATCGGCTGCACTCCCGGCAGCAGCCCTGCCGTTTGCGCGGGGAACTTCGCGCTTTGCGCTCGTTGCAAGTGCCGCGGCAGACCGTGATTGGAATCGGACTGCGCAAAATTTCTTCGAAATTTTGCTTGCCATTCCTTATAGTACGGCATTGCAGAAAATGTCAATTTTCGAAAATGCCGTACTCGTGTGCGAAAGCGCACACGTATATACACAAGTTTGCCTCGCAAACTTGCAGTTAAACGGGACGCGCTATTTTAGCGTTCCGTTTAACCTCGGTCTGAGCGGCTCGGCGGCATTGCCGCTGCCTCGCGTTCCGCCTTTTTTATTTTATATTTTTCTGTGTATATATTTTCATGCATAATTCCTGATGCGCCTGCCGTCAATTCGAAAAATTTCCGCTCCCGTGAGGATGTATCAGAGCCAAGGGCGCACTTCGTTTCGAAGATCGTCCGCGTTTGTAAAACGGAAAGTGCGGATGCCGAGCGATGAAGAAGCCTCACAGTTCGCTTCGTTGTCGTCGGTAAAAAAGATGTCCTCCGGCGCAACGTCTTCTGCGAGCATGATACGCTTCCAAAATTCGACGTCGGGCTTCGACGCGCCGATCATATTCGACGCATAGGTTTTTTCGAAAAGCGCATAATCGCCGCGCGCAAGGTGAATATCGTAATGGCTCTGGATCGTGTTCGTCCCGCACACGACGCGGTATTTTTTGCGGAGCGATCTGACGATATCGACCACACCGTCATCGAGCACCGGATTAAAAAAGAGACCGAGGTAATCCGTCGGCACACGCACTCCCGTTCGCCGCGTAAACTCGCTCCAAAACTCTTCGGTCGTCACTTCGCCGTTCGAAAGCATCGTCATGATATCGGCGTCCTTTATATCGATTTTTTTGTTAACAATTTTACCGCGGGCTGCCCTGTCGTATTTGCAGGCCGCATAGAATTCTCCTTCGCTCATGCCGAGGGCTTTTGCGACAATGCCTTCAACCGCAACGTTATGGGCGACGACATTGCCCATGTCAAATATAAAAAGCTTCATGGAAAACGAGTATAACGTATTCCGGAAAAAGAAACAAATGCGCGGGGAACTTCTCACTCGTTGTAAGCCCCTGATTGTGCGGATTGCGCTCTTGACATAACATAAAAAAAAACATACTATACCTTTGTACATTTTAATTATGCTTTAAGATGGACTCGTGACACACGGGTCTTTTTTTTTGATACAAGGTGACGATGGAGTATATTGCATTTGACGCCGTTCCGTACTATTCGGAATGCGCTCCGCTCGTAGAAGGGCTGGGCTATCATCTTATCGAATTGAAAATCGTTCCGGCAAAGACGGTGACGAAAATCTTTGCGGTCATCGCGCCGAAAGAGCCGGATCGGAACATAAGCGTAAACGATTGCTCTCGCGTTCACCATGCGCTGCTTCCCCGCCTTGAAGCGCTGCTCGGCACCGACAATACATCGATGGAACTTACTTCGCCCGGTATCGACCGCAATATAAAAAACGCTGCGGAGTTTTCTCTGTTTATAGGAAGATCCCTGCGCGTGTGGAGCAAAAAAGAAAACGATTGGATAGGCGGAAAGATCGTCTGTGCCGATGAAGCGGCTCTTACGATGGAAACTGAAAAAGGAGAGGCGGTTACGGTGCCTTACGGAGAAATAGCGAAAGCGAAGTTCGTGCAGTAGTCGGTTTTTACCGCATTTTTATTAATTATTAATTTTGTTGGGACAGCATTAGGAGGTTTTCCATGTCGGAAATGGCAGAGGCGATCCGTCAGTTGATACAGGAAAAAGGATATTCCGAAGATTCGGTAAAAACGATCATCGAAAACGCGCTCAAAGCCGCATATAAACGCACCTACGGAACAGCCGACAACGCGATCGTCAAATTCAACGACGATATGTCGGATGTGGCCATCTATTCTCGAAAAACGGTCGTCGACGGCGTATACGATCCGGTGACGGAAATCGAACTCGAAGATGCAAAAAAACTCAGTGACGAAGTGGAGCTCGGCGACGAAATCGATATCCTCGAAGATCCGAAAACCTTCGACCGTTCCGCCGTTACGACGGGAAAACAAACCGCTCATCAGGAACTCAACGAAAGCTATCGCGATACATTGTATAACGAATATAAAAATAAAATCGGCGAAATCGTCGTGTGCTATTATCAATACGAACGAAACGGCGATATCTACGTCGATCTCGGAAATGCGGGAAAGCTCGAAGGCGTGCTCCCGTTTAAATTCCAATCGCCGAGGGAACACTACGAAAAAGACGACCGCATCAAAGCGCTCATCGTCAACCTCAGGCGCATATCGACGGGGCTGCAGGTTATCCTTTCAAGGAGCGATCCCGAACTTGTGCGTTCGATCATCGAAATGGAAGTGCCCGAAATCGCCGACGGTACGATCGAAATCGTCAAAATCGTACGCGATGCCGGTCACCGTACAAAGATCGCAGTTTCGTCAAACCGCGAAGACGTCGATCCGGTCGGAGCATGCGTCGGCTTAAAAGGCGTGCGCATCCAAAACGTCATACGGGAGCTGCTCGGCGAAAAAATCGATGTTTTGAAATTCGATCCCGACCCTGCAGTGTTTATTAAAAATGCGCTTTCACCCGCTCAAGTCGAGCGCGTGTTTATCCTCGATCAGGAAAAACGTCAAGCGCTTGCGATCGTCGAAGACAGCCAGTTTTCGCTTGCGATCGGAAAGCAGGGACAAAACGTGCGCCTCGCAAACAAACTGTGCGATTGGAGCATTGACGTTAAAACTCAAGAGCAGGCGGCCGAAATGGATCTGTCCGAGTCGGTTACGATGCAGACGGCGCAAAATCTTTTCAGCGACGATACGGGCGACGAAGATTACGACGAAATCAAAACCGTTGCCGAACTGCCCGGTATCGATATGCGTGTTGCGGAAATCCTTAAAACGGCCGGCATAGAAGATATCGAACAGTTTGTCGAAGCTTACGACAACGGCGGCTTAAAGCATATCGAAGGGCTGACCGAAAGCGATATCGACGGCGTCGATGCGATCATTAAAAATACCGTCGAATTCGTCGAAGATGAAAACGCTTCTCAAAACGGCGTGGAAAAAACCGGCGGCGATGAAGATGAAGAAGTATACCACTGTCCGGAATGCGGCGCGGTGATTACACTCGATATGACACATTGTCCAAAGTGCGGTGTCGAGTTTGAATTTAAAGAGGACGAGGAATAAAAACATTTATGGCGGATGAAGTAGAGAAAAAGCCCGAATTCGTAATTCATCACAAAAAGCAGCCGACGGCCGATAAAGCTTCCGCGTCTCCTGCGGAAAAAAAACAAAAGCGCGTCGTTATCGTTAAGCGTACTTCCAAAGCGGCCGATGCTGCAAAACCGGAAAAACCGCGCATCGTCGTAAAGACGGATTCACAGGTTCCGCCCGTGCAAAAGCTGTCCGAACCCGCAGAACCGGCTGCCGCCGAAAAAAAGGCGCCGCCCGTTTCGCACGCGAACGTATCGCAGTCGTCGGTCGATGTTTCCGCGAAACCGATAAAAAGCGCCGCTGCAGCGCCGGTAAAAAAAGCTTTCGATTTCAATGCCGTCCGTCCCAATGTCAAAGCGGGTAATCTCTCCGACAGAAGCCGTTCGTCTTACCGAGCATCTTCGCCTCGTCCCCAAGGGACGGGATACGGCACTCGTCCGTACCGCGACAGTACCGGTTTTACCGGAGCGCAGGCGCGTGCCGGGTATCAAAACAGAGAACGCGAAAACCAACAGGGCGGATATGCGCAGGGAAGGGGCGGTCGTCCCGGATTTTCAGGTCCCAGGACGGGGGGCTTTCAGGGCAGAAGCGCTCGTCCCGGTTTCCAAAACGGTCGTCCGGGATTCGGCGGAGCGAGGCCGGGCGGATTCGGTTCTCCCGCTGCAGTTCCGCCTCCGAAGGGACCTGCAAAAAAATCGTTTAAAGGCAAAAAACAGGTTTACCGCAAAACCGACGAACAGCTCGAAGACGATAAATTTTTTGCGCAAAAGAAAAAGACCGAAACGATTGCGAATGCAGTACCGAAATCGATCGATATCATGGAATCGATTTCCGTTTCCGATCTCGCGCGCAAGATGAATTTAAAGGCGTCCGATATCATTCAAAAGCTCATGTCGCAAGGCATGATGGTTACGATCAACCAATCGATAGATTCGGATACGGCGACACTCGTCGCGTCCGAATACGGCTGCGAAGTGCATCTCGTCAGTTTGTACGATGAAACCGTCATCGAAAGCGAAAAAGACAATGCGGAAACGGTAAAGCCGCGTCCGCCCATCGTCACCGTTATGGGACATGTCGATCACGGTAAAACGAAAACGCTCGACGCGATCCGCCATTCGCATGTCGCCGATGGAGAGTTCGGCGGCATTACCCAGTCGATCGGCGCGTATTCCGTTTCGACTGAAAAGGGAACGATCACTTTCCTCGATACGCCCGGTCACGAAGCGTTTACGATGATGAGGGCGCGCGGCGCGCAGGTAACCGATATCGTCGTTCTCGTCGTCGCGGCAGACGACGGCGTTATGCCTCAGACGCTTGAAGCGATCAACCACGCAAAAGATGCAAAGGTTCCGATCATCGTCGCGGTCAATAAAATCGATAAGCCGGAAGCGAATCCCGACCGCGTGCGCACGCAGCTTTCCGAACGCGGGCTTACGCCTGAGGATTGGGGCGGCGATACGCAGTATGTCAATATCAGCGCGCTCAAAGGCGAAGGCATAGACGATCTTCTCGATGCGGTTTTGCTGCAGGCGGAAATGCTCGAATTGAAAGCCGACTACAACTGCCGCGCCGAAGGAAAGATCCTCGAATCGAGGGTCGATCAGGGACGCGGTATCGTCGCGACGGTCGTCGTGCAGCGCGGTACGCTTCATCAAGGCGATCCTTTTGTCGCAGGTATTTACTCAGGTCACGTGCGGGCCATGTTCAACGATCGCGGAAAACGCATTCAGGAAGCTTCTCCGTCCATGCCCGTCGAAGTGCTCGGCATTGAAAGTATGCCGAATGCGGGCGATCCGTTCCAAGTGACGGAAAGCGAAAAAGACGCGCGCGAAGTTTCGGTAAAACGGCAGGAATTGAAACGCTTCGAAGAAGCGCGCGCGGTCAAAAAAGTTACGCTCGAAAATCTTTACCAGACGATCGACGCGAGCAACGTCAAAGAATTCCGTGTCATCATCAAAGCGGACTTGCAGGGTTCGGCCGAAGCGCTCAAAACCGCGCTCGAAAAACTTTCGACAAAGGATATCCGTCTCGTCGTCATCCATTCGTCGGCGGGAGCCATCAACGAAAGCGACGTTACGCTTGCGAGCGCGGACCGCAATGCGATCATTATCGGATTCAATGTGCGTCCGACGGCGAAAGCAAAACTGCTGGCCGATCAGGAGCGTGTCGAAATCAGAAAGTATTCGATCATCTACAAAGCCGTCGAAGAAGTGCAGGCGGCGATGGAAGGTATGCTCACGCCCGATACGAAGGAAGAAGTTACCGGTACGCTTGAAGTGCGCAATACGTTCAAAGTACCGCGTATCGGCGTCATCGCAGGCTGCTATGTTACCGACGGTATCATCAAGCGGAGCGGCAGCGTTCACCTCATCCGCGACGGGATCGTCAAATTCACCGGAAAGATTTCATCGCTCAAGCGATTTAAAGACGATGCGAAAGAAGTCGCTGCGGGTTACGAGTGCGGCGTCGGCATCGAAGATTGGCAGGATATCCAAGTCGGCGATACGCTCGAAGCGTTCGAACTCATCAAAGTGGCGAGAAAGCTCGGCGATTCGCTTTCCGAAGAAGCCGCCGCAGCTGATGCGGGCGAGGGCGAAAAAGAGTGAAGCAGTACCGCATGCAGCGACTCGGCGATCAGCTGCGCGATGAAATCTCAAAGCTCATCATCACCGAGCAGGTAAAAGATCCGCGCGTGTCGACGTTTTTGACGGTAAACCGCGTCGACGTGTCGAACGATCTGTGCTACGGAAAAGTTTACGTTTCGAGTTTTCTTCCCGACGCGCAGGTAAAGACGGGCGTCGAAGGTTTAAACAGCGCCGCGGGCTTTATCCAATCGACGATCGCAAAAAAGCTCCGCATCCGCCAATTTCCGCATTTGACCTTTTTCGTTGATACGGCGATGAAAGAAGGCTTTGAAATGATACAAAAGCTGAACGAACTTGAAAGGGAAGGGCGAACTGCCGGAGACGCAAAAAATGCCGATGCGGTTTCGGATATTCGTGAGACGGAGTAGACTCGGATGCGGGGCGGCATCGTTCTTTTTGCAAAGCGTCCGGGTCTGACAAGTTTTTCATCTCTCTTTTCGATCAAGCGCGCGCTCGCCACGAAAAAAGTCGGACATACGGGAACGCTCGACAGCTTCGCCTCCGGTCTTCTCGTCGTGTGTACCGGCTCTCTCACTCGCCTTGCGTCATACATCACTTCTTTTAATAAAATCTACGACGCCGTTATCGAATTCGGTGTCGAAACCGATACGCTCGAATACACCGGAAAAATTATTAAAACCGCGCCTCTTCCGAAAAAAGACGATGTCCTTTCCGCAATCAAGCATTATACGGGCGACATACTGCAGACGCCTCCGCTTTTTTCCGCGCTGCACATAAACGGCGAGCGGGCAAGCGATATTGCGCGGAGCGGACGCAGCGCCGAAATGCCTTCGCGTCCCGTTAGCGTATATGCTTCCGAAGCGGAAGAGTTTTTATTGGAAGACGGTCGTGTAAAAGCCGTCCGCGTCCGCTTTTCGGTTTCTAAGGGGACGTATATCAGAAGTCTTGCCCGCGATATCGGATCGTGTTGTAAAAGCGCAGCCGGTCTTGCAGGTTTGAGGCGGCTTTCGGTCGGAAGCTTTCGCCTCGAAGATGCTGCAGGTTTTTCATCGCTTGCGCCGTTTACGATTCAGTCGGTGTATGAAACGATTTCCGACATGCAAAAAGCGCAATCCGCTTCATATAAGGCGGACGCGTCGGAACATACCCCGCATCCGAGAGAGGACATACAAAGCGAAGTGTGTGAAAAGATGCAGACGATGACCGCTCTCCTCGCAGCCGAATGCGGCTTCGGTACGGCGCACATCTTTCCAGAATACGAAGACGATTTCAAACACGGGCGTCCGCTTTCTTCTTCAATGTTTGAAAAAGAGGCGGGCGGCGTATGTGCGGCAGACGGTGCGACGGCGGTGCACGGTACGTGCACTGCAGGCGGTGAGAGGTCGATTGCGGTTTTCGGAAAACACGGTAATTTTTTGGGAATGATTTTGCGGCGCGGCGCGGGTGCGTATTCGTATGAGTTCGTGGTTCCCGATTGAGGGGATATGAAGCGATGCGGGGGCAATGAGCTATCATTGACATATATACATACATATATATAATTGAACGCAGTGCTATGAAAAAACTTACGCTCGCGTTTGTACTGCCGTGTTATAACGAAGAAGCCGCTCTCCCAAAACTGCGGACGCATTAAAACAAAAACTTGCCGCCCTTAAAGCCGACGATCGATTTAAATCGATTTCGTTTTATAAAGTCTATTTTGTCGACGACGGCTCATCCGATAATACCTGGCATATCATTCAAAATCTCGCAGCTGAAGATACGACTTTTTGCGGTGTAAAGCTTGCGGCAAACCGAGGACATCAAAATGCGCTTTTGGCGGGTTTGATGACTGCAAAAGAAAAAGCCGATGCGGTTATTTCGATGGATGCGGATTTACAGGATGATATAAACGCCGTCGATGAAATGATTTTAAAATTTTTTGCCGGAGCGGATATCGTATACGGCGTACGATCGGAACGGAAGCGGGATACGTTTTTCAAACGATTTACCGCTGAAACGTTCTATAAGTTTTTGCGTTTTTTTTCGGACAACCCTAAAAATATCATTTTCAATCATGCCGATTACCGGCTGATGAGCCGCCGTGCATTGTACGGTTTGTCGGAATACACGGAAGTGAATCTTTATCTTCGCGGGATCATCCCTGCGATCGGCTATCGTCAGGATTCGGTTTACTACGGACGGAACGAGCGCGTCGCCGGTGTCAGTAAATATCCGCTGAAAAAGATGATCGCCTTTGCGGTACAGGGTATTACGTCTCTTTCCGTAAAGCCGATGCGGATAATCAGTGCACTCGGATTTTTTATCTTTTTGGCGAGCATCGGAATGCTCATCTATTTTTTAATTCGGCACTTTACCGGCAAAACGATCGTCGGCTGGTCGTCGCTTGCCGTTTCGATTTGGGCTATCGGCGGTTTGATTCAAATGTCGATCGGCGTGCTCGGCGAATACATCGGAAAAATCTATTTGGAAACGAAGCGACGACCGCGCTATATCATTGAAACCGTGCTTGACGATAATAAAACGAAAATATAAGGGAGTAAACGGAAATGAACGCCTTTTCCAAAAAAACGGATTTAACGCTTTTGATCGTATCGACGGCGGCTTTTATCTTGAGCGTCATTGTGATCGCATATTCCGCAGTGATTTTTACATTTATTCAAAACCTTATCGAAACGAAAGTTTTGCATCGACCGTTGAATCCTGCAATGATCCGTCAGAAAATTACGCCGTTCATCGGATTTCCCGTTTTTACAGTTATTTTTTTCGATGCTTTGTTTTTTGTTAAATTTTCAAAAAAGGCGAAAATAATTTTGATCGTGCAGTTTTTTATCGCAGCGGCGCTTTTGACGGCAGTCTGCGCTTTTTCGCGCTGTATACAAAACATGGATAGCGATATGGCCTCGGAAATCATGCTTGCAAAAGAATGTTTTACGCATAAAACATTTTGGCCGCGCTCGTGGTATTATTCAACCGAATTCCGCCTTTTAAACACACAGCTTATCGCAGCACCCCTGTTTGCATTTACGTCGAGTTGGATTACGGTAAAAGTCGTTTCCGCGATTATCCTTTGTTTTGCACTGCCGCTTTCGCTGTGGTTTTTGCTCGGAACGCTCGGCGTAAAAACTCTGTGGATAAAGCTTTTGTGTACGCTGTTTGTTTTTGTACCTTGGTCGCGTGTGATGTGGGGGATGGTGCAATTCGGAAATTATTATATTCCGCATATTGCGATGAGCTTTGTTTACATAGGACTCTTTTTATCGCTCGCATATTCGGAGCTTTCGGAAAAAAAACGAAAAACGTTTTGCATACTGTTTTTCGCACTTGCCTTTATTTCAGGTGCGTCCGGTATACGATACATTTTGAATTTCCAGCTTCCGATTGCCGTTGCAATCGTTTCTTGTGTCGTTTATCGTCTTGTCAACAAAAAGGAATCGTTCGCTTTTTCCCGTTTTTTTATAAAAGACAGACCGGTATTTTATGCCGTCATGAATATTTTTGTAAGCGCTTTCGGATATATCGTGAACTCGTCGGTGCTTTCAAAATTATTTTATTTTTTGAAATATAACGATAAAAAGTTTAATGCGATCGGTGATGTAAGCTTTTCCGATGTGTATCGTGCGGTATTCGAAATCTTCGGTTATCATAGCGATGCCCTTGTGTTCGGTCCTGCAGGGATAAATAACGTTATGCTTTATATCGCCTTTATCTTTTTCATAGTGTGTTTTATCGTCTGCATAAAAAAATATGAATCTGCCCATAAGCGATTTTTCTTTATCATAACGGCGGTTATGATCGTTTTGAATTCGTTTGCAATAATTCATATCGAATACGGCGAGCGATATTTTATCCCGTCCCTTGTTTATTGTGTTCCATGCTTTGCGCTGTTTCTCGAAAGCCCGGACCTTTCCGCGCTGAAAAAATACCTTGCCGGTCTGTCGCTTTCCGTTGTCCTCATTGCGGGAGCATTCATTACCTATATCGATATTTTGACTTCCGACGGAAATCTTGATAAGCGCGCGGTGTGCCGCTTTCTCGACGATCGCTATGATTTCGGTTATGCGACGTTTTGGAATGCAAATATTTTTACGATGATGACGGACGGCAGACTTGAATTCGGAAATCTGTATCCCGATACGATAGACGGCATCGATTACATTCCTGAAAAATTTCAATGTCATTTATGGTTAACGCCGAAGCGTTTTTATCGCGATGATTACAAAGCAAATGAATCGGTTTTTTTCCTTGTGACTCAAAAAGAATACGACGATTCGCCCGAACGTGCCGTATTTAAAAACGGCAGACAGGTCTATTCGGATGATTTTTATCGTGTGTTCGAATTCAAAAATAAAAAAGCGTTTATCGACGGGTTTTAATGTGTTTGACAAGAAAATTTGGGAGCCTGTAAAATTCATCATCGTCGGAATCGTCAATACGGCAATCGGTTACACGGTCATGTTTGTGCTGTACAATGCGTTTCATGCCGGCTATTGGATGTCGTCGGCTGCAAATTATATCGTCGGCAGCGTTTGCAGTTTTTTTTTGAATAAGTATTTTACGTTCCGTTCAAAACGTTTGAATGTAAAAGAAGCGCTGCGCTTCGTGTTGTGCATCGCTTTTTGTTATGCAGTCGGTTACGGCATTGCGCGCCCCGTAATCCGTATGACTTTTTCTCCGTATGCGAAACGGATACAGGATAACGCCGCGATGATTTTGGGTAGTATCGTTTTTACCGCGATGAATTTTTTCGGACAAAAGTATATCGTTTTTAAAAAGCGCTGACGATTGCGGCGGGGGCTATCGCGCTTCGCTTACGAGCCGTATCGGTATCGTGCCGGCGTGTTGTAAAAAAAATGCTATCGTGATACTATGGGAATATGTTGCCGTCGGTAAAAGAACAACTGAGACTTTTTTTAGCCAATCCCATTTTTTTGGCGTGCATCTGCAGCTGGTTTTGTTCGCAGTTTTTGAAAACGATCATCGCTTTGCTGTCTCACAAAATCCGCAGCTTGTCCGTACTTTTTGAAATGATGGTGTGGCGGACGGGAAGCCTTCCGTCGAGCCATTCGGCGATCGTTTCTGCGCTCACGACATCGATCGGTTTTCACTCGGGGATTCATTCCGATATATTCATATTGTCGCTGTGCTTTTTGCTCGTCACGGTGCGCGATGCGCTCGGTGTCAGACGGGCAAGCGGCATTCAAGCCAAGCGCTTGAACGAAATCGGAAAAGAGCTCGACCGGCAAAAGATCATCGCGTATACGCCCATAAAGGAAGTGCAGGGGCACACGCCGCTCGAAGTGATCGTCGGTCTTTTGATCGGTTTTTCGATCGGATTTGCATTTGCGCTGCTGCAGTAGGAACTATGACCGCAGTAAAAAAAATGTTGATTTTTTGCAGCATCGCCGTCGTTTCGCTTTTCGTTCTGTTTGTTTTTCGGACGGTACCGTCGGGAAATCTGTGGGAGCGTTACCGCATCGTCTATGTCGATGACGCTTCGGATGAAGATTTTGCGGCCGACGTTTTAAATCGTGCCGGATGTGAAAACGTCATAAGCCTTTCTTCTCAGCGGCTTCCGCTTACGCTTCCGATGCATTCTCCCGAAGTGTCTCTCGCGCTCGCCTTTGCCGATGCGGACGGCTATCTTGCAAAGCGGAAAGCGTACTTTTTCGACAGAGGCGCACAGTATCGGCTCTATTATATCGAAGAGCGATATGCGCCGCTTGCCGAAGATGCCGTACGAGAATTCCGTGCGGCGGGCATAGCGGCGGGCATCGACACGCAGGGCGTCTATCCGTTTATCGTGCCGCTCATCTGTACTGCCTTTGCGCTTCTCCTGTGCTTTTTGTCTTTCCACCGTTTTCTTTTTTTTGTTGCAGCGGTTTTTCCGGTTTTCTTCGCCGCATGTGTGCCCTTATATTCGACGGCGGCATCGGCTTGCCTCTTTTTGTACGGACTTTTTATCGCGCTGAGATTATGGGGAAGGCGCGGAGCGTTTTCGGTCGTCAAAACGAATCCTGCCGTCATTGCATTTTTTGCCTCATCCCTCATCGCTTCCTGCGCGTCCTCTTTTCGGAGCGCCTTACTTTTTATGCCGCTTGCCGCCGGTACCCTATCCGCGCTTGCCGCGTTTTCGACGGGTGAGCGATTGTACGAAGCGCGCTATCGGTTTACGCTTATCCCGATCCGTCCCGCTCGGGCGATCCCGCTTTTTACGAAAGCGACGTTTCGCGGAACGGCCGCATGCGTTTCGAGCATTGCCGTTTTTTTTGCCGCTTCACTTTTGTCCTCGTTTTCGATCGGTTTTGCCGCTTCTCCTTTTTCGCACGCTTCCGCGCTCGAGTTTCCTTCGGCGCGTGCGCAGTCGTCGGCGGGGAATTTTCCGACGCTCGACGAATACGTTGCGTGGTGCTGGAACACGAAAACCGCTCCGTACCGTTCGGTGAACGCGCAAAGCGCGCACGAGCGGCATCCGAAGACGGGTGACACTGTCGTTTTTCCCCGTTATTCCGACGGAGAGGCGGGGATTTCGGAGACGAGCGTCTCTATGGTATTCGATAAAAATTTTTACGATGCGGCACTCGGCGATATCGATGCGCTGCCGTATCCCGCAGTCGAAAAATTGATAAAAGCGCAAGGCTCTCGTGTGCATGCGGGCTACGCGTTTTCGGCTTCGGGAGGCGGGGGGCTTTTGCACACGCTGCTCGTAGCTTTTGCGCTGTGCCTACCGTCGATCCTCTTAGTACGGAGTAAAATGCGATGAAGATGATCCCCGCCATATACACGAGTGAAGGAAACCTCGTCAAAGGCGCCGTAAACGGTTTTTTGCAGCCGGTCGTGACCGTTCCCCTTTCTCACGAAACGCGAAGCCGCTCCGTTTGTCTGGTTCGGCAGGGAGACCGCGTGCGCGAAGGGGATGTCATAGCCGTTCCTTCTTTGAATGCGGGCGAGCGTTACGGTGCAAAGCTCCATGCAAGCGTACCGGGTATCGTCGAAGATATCGTTCCGTGCATCAGCCCGAACGGGTGCGAAGAGAGCGCGGTAAAAATCCGCCTGTCGGGGAGATTTTCCTATCTCGGAAAAAAGCGCTCTTTCGAAAATTGGAGAGCGCTCCCCGCATCGGTAATCGTTCAGAGGATCGCGGATGCGGGCGTCATCAATACTTTCGATACGACCGAACCCGTATCCCTCGCGTCTCAAATCGACGAAACCGGAATAAAAGGCCGCCGCGTACTCGTCGTGCGCCTCTATGACGACGATCCCAAGCGCGTTACCGATTCCGTTTTATCGAAAGCGTTTTTCAAAGATATACAAACGGGAGCCTTTATCGTTTCCCGTGCGCTCGGAGACGCCGCTATAGTCTTCGCATACGATGCTGCGGAAATGCAAAAGGGACAAGCTGAGCGCCGGGAGCGGACGGCAAACACGGCGCACGAAGCGAAAGCCCGCGTGACGTCGTCGTCGATGCAGTCGGCATTGCAGGCGTTCGGCTTCGATCGCGTCAAAGATGCTCCCGTCCCCGTATGCTTCGTTCCCGTCGACATCACCGAATACCCGGCGGGTTTCCGCAATGAAATAATCGATGCGGTAAAAAAATCGGTGAAAGAAAAGCCGTTCGGCGACATTTCTCCGGAATGCGTTTTTGCCGATGCGTCTTCGATGATAGCGGTGCACAATGCGGTTCGCTGCGGGGTGCCCTGCGTCGAACAATATGTGTACGTTTCGGGCGAATGCGTACCGGCGGCGGGTCTTATGAAAGTCCGCATAGGAACGACGATGCGCTTCCTTGCCGAACAATGCGGCGGATTGAAGCGCCATCCCGCCGCCGTCATCATAAACGGTCTCATGCTCGGAAGCTTTGCCGCGAGTCTCGACGCTCCGGTGACGAAATACGTCAAATCTGTTTCGTTTTTGCCGATGCACCGTATCCCCGATCAGAGAGAATTGCCTTGTGTGCGCTGCGGTGAATGCCGCGTCGTCTGTCCCCGTCATCTGTCGCCCGATATATTGTACCGGCATGCATCGGGCGGAGCCGAAGCGTCGAAAGAATACATCGAATCGGCAGCTCTGTGTTCGGGCTGCGGACTGTGCAATTCGGTATGTCCTTCAAGACTGTCGATAAGCCAAGCGATAAAGCGCATACGATATTCAGGAGGACCGATATGAACGATACGCCGGACGCGCTTTTGCGGACAAAAAAAATCGAACGTCCTTTTTTATACTTGTCCCCGTCGACGAAAAACGTTTTACTTGTCACGGCGCTTTTGCTGGCTCTGCAAGTGTTCATGCTTGCGGCGACGAAAAGTTACGGTGCGCTCATCGTCATCGCTTCGTCGCTTGCCGGCTTTTTTGCCGCCGACTTGTTGTATGCAAAGCGTATCGCGCGCTGCCGCCTCTCGCCGCTTTCCGATATCGTGCAGGGGATCGTCGCGGGGATGCTGCTTCCGTCGACCTTTTCTCCCGTAACGGTTTTTTGCATCGCGTTTTGTACGGTGCTTTTGTTAAAATATCTTTCGGGACCCTTTGCGGGAGACTGGGCGAACAGCGCCGTCCTCATCGCCGCCGTCGCATGGATGATCGGCATGAGCGCCTTTCCCGAAAGCGATTTAACGCGCGATATGCTGCAGATTAAAAATCCTTCGTTCGTGTTGATTCAAAACGGCGTATTTCCGATTACGGGCATCGACCGAGCGATAACGGAAACGCTCAACAATACGGTATTCGGTTTTGCCAATATTTCGATCCCGGACGGTTATATTTCGCTTTTGTGGGATACGCATTCGGTCATCCCCGCTTTTCGATTCAATGCGCTGACGCTTTTATCGTCGATCGTTTTGTTTGCATGGGGTATGCAGGGGCTGCTCGTTCCGAGCTGCTTTGTGATTGCGTATGCGCTGCTTGTGCGCTTTGCCGGTCCCGCGATTGCGGGGGGCGTCGCAGGGCAGGGCGATATGATTTTAGCGCTGTGTACCGGAGGAACGCTCTTTTATACGGTGTTCGTCGTGCAGCAGTACGGCACGCTGCCGCTCTCGAAGTACGGGAAAATACTTTACGGCATGCTTGCAGGCGTTTTCGCTTTTTTGATCGCCGGCTGCGGTATGTCGCCGGCAGGAATGATCTTTACGCTTTTGTGCGCGAACGTCGTTTCGCCGCTCATTCAAGCCGCTGAAGACAAGCGGGATGCGGCGCGGCTGCGTGCCGCACTTGCGGAAAACCGTAAAGGAAGGGCAGGGCGATGACGGATCGATTTTCAAAAGAAGCATTGCAGGAGTACGGCATTTTCGCAGGCTGCATCGTATTGCTCGCCGTCGTGTTGTCCGTCGCGGCGATTTTTACGAAGGGCGCCGGGCATGCGGGAATTAAAACCGAAATAGCGCGCGTGCTCGAAGAAGCCGAGCCGGGGGTGTGGCATATCGGAGACTTTGTCGATTTCGGTGCTCCCGTATCGTCGAGTGCGGCGTGTTTCAGCGTAAAAGGCGGAAGCGGGAGCGGCTATGCGTGCATCGTACGCATGGAAACGATGTACGGACCTCTTCCTGCGGTTTTTATCTCGGACGGAAGGCATACCGCGCGCTTTGTAGGCATAGCGGGATTGCACGGCCGTGTATATGCTGCGATCGAAAGCGGCGGAGCGAAAAGCCAGATCCGATATTGGGCGGAGCGCATTCCCCTGCTCATACGCCTCGAGGAGGAAAGACCGTGATGCGCAAAAGATTCGTTCCGCTGTATTTTTCGGCATCCCTCGCCTGTATGATCCCGTTTCCCGGCCGCTTTGCGTACGGTCTCATCCTCGTTGCCGAAGTTTTTATGCTCGTTTTCGCCGCGACGCTGTTGCGTGACGCGATCCGCAGGCTCGAATTCGTTCGGATCGGAAATCTGCTTTTTATGTCGTTCATCGTCTCTCTTACGATGCTTTTTCGACAGATCCTTACGGCGCTTCTTCCGCTTGCAGCCCTTACACTCGGCTTTGCACTCTACGTGCCGGCAGTTTCCGCATTCGTTGCGGGCTCTTTTCCGACTGACGAAACGATGGGAGTAAAATCGATTTTAAAACGGAATATGAGCGCTGCAGCGCTTTTTTCCTGTTTCGCGCTTGCATTTTTTTTGCTGCGCGATATTGTCGGTTTCGGAACGATCACGTATATCGGGCCTCGCGGTATAGCGGAAAAAGTGCTGTTCGATTCGGGGCGCATCGCATCCGTGTCGTTTTTCGCAACGATCCCCGGCGCTCTTATCGCTCTGGCGCTCATCCTCGCCGTTTCCGTGTTTATCGCAGCGAAATCGGTAGCGGCCGAAAAAGCGGAGACGAACCATGATTGACATCGTTTTGTATTATGCGTTTTACGCTTCGGCCGTCCTGTTTTACGGTATCGGGCTTGAGCGCACCGCAGCTTTAAGCGTCGCTTTCGATAAAAGCGTTTTTCGCCCCGCTCTTCAATGCGGCGTTTCCGCCCTTACGGCGACATTTTTCACGGAACTCATCGCCGTACATCTGCTCTCGCCGCTCGGTGTTTCGGAACTCTATCCGCTTGCAGCTCTGCTCGTATTTGCGGCGGTTTTGTCGGGAATAGGGTTCTTCATGAAAACTCCGTCGGTAATACAGAAGGGCGAATGCGCGGCTTCATATCTCATCGTACTCCTTTCGCTTTCCGAAAGCGCAAGTCCCGTCGATGCCCTCATTATCGCGGCGAGCTGTATATTCGCTTTTGTGCTGGTACTGCCCGTCCTCTCTTCACTCCGCTATCGGATCGATATCGCTCGGGCGAAAAACGAGGGTATGAACCGGCACGTACTCGTCATGATCCTTTTTGCGATCCTCGTCATCGCATGCGCGGTGTGGAACGTTTCGTGGCTCAGCGATTATCCTGCACGGTGATTTTTTAAGGGCAGACGAAAAGAATCGCGTCGCAGCAGGAGCGAAAAATTCCGAAATTGACGACAAAAAAATCGATAAAAATCGAAAAACACCTTTAAAATATGGCGAAGATAGTGTAGAATAGCCGGAAGGAGTTTTAGCCAAAGTGAAGGCGATGTGTATCTGTTTCGGCCTCGAGTCAACACCGGCCGGCAAGACGGTTTCCGACAACGAAAAAGATTATCTGGATGTCTATAAACCGGCGGCAAAATTTTTATACGCCAACCCCTGTTTTTGTATGACTTTTTCATTTAACGGAAACGAATTGCAGTTTTTTAAAAAAAAGCATCCCGAATTCCTTGCGATATTGCAGCAGCTCATCTCCCGGCGGCAGATAGAAGTGTTCGGAGGCGGCTTTTATAATCCCGTATTTCCGCTTTTGTATCCGAAAGACCGCACCGATCAAATCGAATTGCTTTCCGCCGAAATACGGCAGACGCTCGGAAAGCGTCCGCGCGGCATGACGCTGTGTGCTTCGAGCTGGGACGCGTCCCTCGTGACGAGTTTTCAAACCTGCGGTATGGAATACGTCGTCCTCGACAGCTCGCTTATTCCTCCTGCAAAACAGTCATATCTTCCCGTCATCATGTTCGACCGCGGTAAATCCGTAACGATAGTCCCCGTTTACCGAAAACATAAACCGTCTCTCGACGTTCCCGCCGAAGAGTATTTGGCCTCTCTTTTTGCTGCGGTAAAAAAAAGCGTGAGGAGCGATGCGTACGATGCCGCCTCCTCGGAACGCTTTGTCGATATACAGCTGACGCATGCGGAATTTCAAAAGCTTTTGCAATCGGGGTACTTGCAAAAACTTGCCGACAGCGCTTCTGCTCAGTTTTCGGGTACGCTGCGCTTTTCGTATCCTGGCGCTTATTTGAAGACGGCCGGCGCCCGTGTCCCCGCTTTTATCACAGCAGGTATCGATGCGGAAATCGCGCAGTGGGCGAAAGTTCCGTATACGGCGGTTTCGAAAAGCGACGGCTATCCCGTTACGATTTACGATTTTTTGCAAACCTATCCCGAAAGCCAGGCGCTGTGCAACCGCATGCTGTACGTGAGTATGCTTGCCAATCAATGTCACGGCGATAAAGCGCGCAAAAAAGTCGCGCGCGAAAAACTCTGGGCGGCCCAAAGCGGGGAAGGCTTTGTGAGCACTGCAAGCTCTCCGCTCGTGCGCGCAGCCTATCGCAGGATCGCTTTTAGAAATCTTTCCGAAGCGGAAAAGATCATCCGCGAGTGCAGCGAATTCGAAGAGGCCGCATCCCGTTTCGATTACAACGCCGACGGCATCGACGAATACATGTTCCGCATGACGGGCTTTACGGCATGCATAACGAGGACGGCAGGGGCAATCTCCGAACTCGACGTCATGCAGAGCGCGGGCAATTACGCCGACAATTTGAGCCGCATGGAAGCCTTCGACGGCTGTACCGACGATTACGTCCGTTCGCTCTTTATCGATTACATCCTCTCCGATACCGACGTCAAAGGCTATGTGCAAGGCAAATGTGAAAATCGGGAGACGTTTTTAAGAGCGCAATATACCGAACAAAAATTTTCTCCCCAGCACAAAGAAGTGCAGCTTTTATTTTCCGGCGAATTCGGCGAGAAAAAACAGGCGTTATCCGTACGAAAAAAATACGCGGCGAATTCGAACGGCTTTACGCTGCAGTACATCGTAAAAAACGAAAGTGCCGAAGCGCTCCGTGCCGATTTCGTCGTCGAATCGAATTTCGCACAAGCCAATTACGATCCCCTCGATTTTACTCCGTATACGATCGAAATCGCATCGGGGGATACGCGCTTTGAAAGCGATTCGGCACGATCGTCCGCCGCACTCTCTCCGTCGGGCATTATTTCGGATGTGTCGGCCGTTCAGCTTTCCGATGCCGAAAATTCGCTTTCGTTTATGTGTGAGCCGAACGAAAGCTGCGCCCTTTCTTTTATGCCGATCACCTTCCGGCGTCCCGAATCGGCAGTCGGAAAGATCGTTCCCGCGGCGATGACGCTGTGCGCCGCGATGCATTGGCCGATCGATCTTGCTCCCGGTATGGAAACGGAAAAGACGATAAACTTCAGCATAATCGCGATGAAGCGTAAGCGCACAAAAGCCGAAAAACGCGGAAAGTAAAGCGGCATAGTAAATAAGCGGAAACTTCTAAAAGCAGCAGTCGTTAGAGACGCATGTAGTGTTTCGTTTCAAACGTTATATTAATAAATTTTCTTTTCGGCGTCGGCAGCCTTTCCCCTCCTTTTGTCGACAGTCTCGTGCTCTGTCAAAGCTCTGTCGCTTGCTTGAAGATAAATAAAAAATAATATAAAATAATCACAGCTGTGTAAAATAATAAAATCCTATGTCCGGAACAGAAAGATGATGTGCAACAAGAGGATTAATTACGATGAAAAAAGCTTCTTCAATTACATTTCGATTTTTGCGTGCGGTTACTATAACGATCATTTCGATCGTTTCGTTTATATGTGCGGTTGTCGGTTTCCAACTGTACGAGAAAAGGCGCAAGACATTCGATGAAGTTACCGCGCAGCAATTTTCCAATATAAAAAAATCCATCGATATATTTATACGAAACGGTAAAAATGTCGTTGATATGCTTGCCGACTCTTCTGCTGTACGGAATGCCGATGCAACGATTTACAATTATACTGAGGAAGCCGGGCAAAGCGGCAGGACGTATACGCACGGCGGCGAAGTCGAGCAGGCCATCAACGCCGAGTTCCGGCAATTTAAAAAGCATTACAGCGAATTCGAAGAAATCTATATGGGAACGAAATGGGGCGGTTTGGCGGGGCTTACGGATACCCAAGTGCCGAAAGGTTTCGATCCTCGCGGACGTATGTGGTATAAAAATGCCGCCCTGGCGGACGGTAAGACTGTCGTAACCGAAGCGTACCCTTCGGGAGACGGCGTACTCCTGTTTTCCATCGTTCGAAGCGTAAAAAATACATCCGGCGATTTTATCGGCTGCATAGGACTCGATATCGCTCTTTCCGATTTGACTTCATTTATAGGCGACGTCCGCGTCGGAAATACGGGCTATTGTATGCTTTTGCAAAACGACGGACTCATTTTGGCCGATCCGATGCATCCTCAATTCAATTTTAAAAACGTAAGCGAAACGCAAGTCCCCGCTTATACGGAAATAGAAGCGCTCGAAGACGGTTCCGTCCTTGTCGATCTCGACGGGAAAAAGCGTCAAGCATACGTGTTCCCGCTTTCGGAACTCGGTTGGAAACTCGTTGTCGTCGTGGAGCAAAATGAAATCTTTTCGATTTTTTATACACTTATCCGGAGCATGATCGTGATCGGCCTTTTGATGTTCGTCGTCTATTTTACGCTCGCCATTCTCTTTGCCCGCCATTTGAAACGCTTTTTCAAACGACTCGAAACCGTACTCGGAAAAATCGCTTCAGGCGATTTGACCGACAGAGTCGAAGTAAAACGCAACGACGAAATCGGAAGCCTTATGACACACCTCAATACGGCCATAGGACACAGTAATGCGATGATATGCGTACTTCGCGATGAGGCCGACAAGATGCGCGCTATCGGTTCCGATTTATCGGGCAATATGGAAGAGACGGCGGCAAGCATCAGACAGATCGGCGCGAATGTTATGTCCGTAAAAGAAAAATCTCTTGTGCAAGCGGCTGCCGTTACCGAAACCGTTTCCGCCGTTGAACAGATCAACGGAAATCTGAACCGGCTCGTATCGAGTATCGACTTGCAGGCCGAACACATTAAGCAGTCTTCAGTCCTTATAACGCATACGGCGGAAAGCACTGCCCGCATCAACGACACGCTCATGCAAAACAACGACTTGATCAAAGAAGTGTACGGTAAAACGAAAGTCGGAAAAGACGGAGCGAAGACGGCGAACGAAGTCGTCAAGCAGATTGCCGAACGATCGGAATCGCTTCTCGAAGCGAGTGAAATTATCCAAAATATTGCAAACCAAACGAACCTCTTGGCAATGAATGCGGCCATCGAAGCCGCTCACGCAGGCGAATCGGGGAAAGGTTTTGCCGTCGTCGCCGATGAAATTCGAAAGCTTGCCGAACAATCCAA
Source organism: Treponema sp. Marseille-Q4523 (assembly GCF_016901105.1). Lineage (NCBI taxonomy): Bacteria > Pseudomonadati > Spirochaetota > Spirochaetia > Treponematales > Treponemataceae > Treponema > Treponema sp. Marseille-Q4523. Next base: position 40,325 of record NZ_JAFEVM010000010.1, read on the forward strand.
CACGCAGGGAAAACAGATCGGTGCCGTTATTCAAGAATCGACCGAAATCATAGGTCGTCTCATCGAAGCGGGTATGCAGGCGGAAAAAACGTTTATCGATGTATATGAATCGGTACACATGATATCCGACAAAGAAGATTCGATCATCGAAACCATCGCCGAACAGAGCGCGGACAGCCGCCGTGTGCTCGATGCGATAACGCAAATTAACAACGTGACCGACGAAGTGAAAGCGGGAGCGGCGGAAATGCTCGTCGGCGGCCGGCAGATCGGCAGCGAAATGCAAAAGCTTTCCGACATAACGCGGGAAACCACCGACAGTATGAACGAAATCGCGAGCGGCGCGGAACAGATATCGAATGCGGTGGAAGAGGTAAACGAAATAACGCAGAAAAATAAAACGAGCATCGACAATTTGGCTCTGGAAGTCGCCAAATTTAAAATATAAGGTGATCCGACAGACTGTTATTTCTATCTTGACATAATCCCCTGTTTTTGTCAAAATAAATAATCACATGAATGCGCTTTTTACGGACCTTACATCCGGTCGGCGCAGTGATTATTTTATGAGAGCTTTTATGGGAGAAGCCCTATGAACACGAGTAAAACGATTGAAAAAATCAAATCGCTTTTTGAAAAAGATGCGGCGGAAAAGCTGCCGCATAACATACCGCTTTTGCTTCGCGCCCGAGCCGAAGCCTATCCCGACTATACGCTGCAGATCGTAAAAAACGAAGTCGGCGAATACGAGCACTACAGCTACAAGCGCGTTTATAACCGCGTCGTCGAAACGGCGTGCGCGCTGCAAAAGATCGGCGTAACGCGCGGAGCTTTTATCGGCCTCATGTGCGACAACCGACGCGAATGGTTTATACTCGACCACGCGATCTTGTCGCTCGGCGCAACCGATATTCCCCGAGGGCTCGATTCGACGGGAACCGAAATGGCGTTCATTTTGAATTTCGTCAAATGCGAAATCTGTATTTTTGAAAATCAAAAGCAGCTGCAAAAGCTCTTCGACTGCGGAACGGACGTGCCGACGTTGAAAACCGTTATCCTCATCGATTCGCCTACGGATGACGAGATAAAAAAACAGGCGAAAGCGCGCGAAATCAAAATTTGGAAATACATCGATCTTGAGGACAAAGGACGCCACGCTTCCGAAAAAGAGCGAAAAGCGGTTGAAGCTGAAATGGATAAAACGGGCGCCGACGAAACGGCGACGATCATCTTTACGTCGGGAACGACAGGAACTCCCAAAGGCGTTATGCTTACGCACGACAACTATATCGCGCAGTGCGAAGCGGTAAAGCTTGCCCTTCCGACGACGAAGGACGAAGACATTTGGCTGTCGGTGCTTCCCGTATGGCACAGTTTCGAGCGCGCGTTCCAGTATTTTATCGTCGCGCTCAAAAGCAGCATCGCGTATTCGAAACCGTCGGCCGCTATCATGCTTTCCGATATGGCAAAAGTTCATCCGACGTGGATGTGCGGTGTACCGCGCCTGTGGGAATCGCTTGCAAACGGTATTTTCCGGCAAATGAAAAAGGAAAACAGCGTGACGCAGTTCTCGTTCAACCTTGCGATCAAAATCGGAAAAGCGTTTTCGTGGGCGAGCGACCGCGTGAGGGGTCGTGTGTGCCGTTACAGAAACGGCACGCGCATCTTCGACGTTTTGTACGGCATCGTTCCGTTTATACTTCTCGCGCCGTGGTACGGTATCTGCAAAGTCGTCGTCTTTAAAAAGATCCGCGCAGTGCTCGGCGGTCACATGGTCGCGGCGATTTCCGGAGGAGGAGCGCTGCAAAGCGATATCGATTCGTTCTATCACGCGATCGGTTTCAATCTCCTCGAAGGCTACGGCATTACCGAAGCGGCTCCCGTTCTTTCGGTGCGCAATCCTTTAAAGCCTCGCTCGGGCTGCGTCGGCGTCGTGTTCCCTGCGGCCGAAGTGCGCGTCGTTTCGCTCAACGAAGACGGCTCGCTCGGTACCGAAGCGCTTCCGCCCGGCAAAAAAGGCATCGTCGAAGCGAGAGGCCGCCAAATCATGAAAGGCTACTACGAGCGTCCCGATTTGACGGCTCAGGTTATCGATAAAGACGGCTGGCTCAACACGGGCGACATCGGCATGATGACGCAGGACAATGAAATCAAAATCACCGGCCGCGCGAAGGATACGATCGTATTGCTCGGCGGAGAAAATATCGAACCCGCGGTTATCGAAGCTGCACTTTTGAACAGCCCCTATATCGAACGCGTCATGATCGTGGGGCAGGATAAAAAATATATCGCAGCCCTCATCGTTCCGGCAAAAGACGTGCTCACCGAATGGGCGAACACCTCTCTTGTCATGTACAGTTCGTGGGAGAGCCTGCTTGAATCGAACGAAGTGCAGATGTTTTTCCGCGAAGAGATCGAACGCCGCGTGAACGAAAAGACGGGCTTCCGCACCTGTGAGCGGATCAACCGCTTCGTACTGCTTCCGAACAGTTTCGAAGCGGGAAAGGAAGTCAACGCAAAAGGCGAAATGATGCGCTATAAGATCACGAAGATCTACGCAAAGGAAATCAAATCGCTTTTCGCGTAATACGAAGTGCGTTCAGCCGAATTTCTTTTCCGTTTTCGCTTTGATCGATGTCGCATACTCAGTCGGCGACATGCCCGTTTCGTTTTTAAACTGGCGCGAAAAATAATGGATCGACGAATAGCCGAAATGCGATGCGAGTTCCGAAACGTTCATCACCGAATTGCGTATGAGCGTTTTTATCTCATCGATGCGCATGCGTGCAAAATATTTCATCGGACCGCAGCCGAACCTTTTGGAAAAGATGCTTTTGAGAAGATCGTAGCTGACGTGTACGTTGTCGCAGATTTCATCGGAACGGAGCATCCGAAACATATTTGTGTTAAAATACTCGAGCGCAGCTTTGACGATTTCATCTTCATACGATAAGCGTGCGTAAGAACTCACTCGCGTCTGTTTGGCAGGCTCTCCTTCGGTGTGCATTCGATAAAGCGACAGTAAAAGCAGTTCGAGATTGCTGACGATAAGCTGAGCTTCACCATGAGGCGCCGAAGTCCGCGCTTCCATTTTTGTTAGGTACGGATCGTCGAGCGGCGTGATAAACAAATTTCTTGCGTGGGCGATGATTTCGGCGAGCAGCGACTGTTCCTTTTGCGTATACGAAAGTGTTTTATCTCTGAAAAAGTCGATCGCGTACGAAGTACATATAAACGAAATGACGATGACGTTCGGGGAGTCGATACCGTTCGCTTTCAGTGCGTGAAATTCGTTCGGTTTGTGAAATCTGATTTGTCCGCGGCGAAGACGCGACCAAGCCTTTCCGTCGTATATTTCGATCTCACCTTTATCGACGCAGACAAGTTCCCAAAAATCGTGACGTTCTCCCGCAAATGAAAACGTGTTCCGGTATTCGAAATAATGAACGGTTACGATCGCATCGACGGAAATCAATTTTTGCGGATAAAACGGCGTATACCGTGCAGTGCTGTCGATATCCATAATTCAATTATACATCGATTTTCCGAAAATAACAAATTTTACACCGTATCGTGCAAATACAACCGAAAATTCACATGCTACACTTTTATCGATACGGCGTCTTTGGAAATCGACGTTTCCTGCGGTGTTGTGCAGAAGCCGTTGATTCCGATACGGATTTTTAGGATTTGCAATAGGGGGATATATGAAAAAATCGATTGCAGCTGTATGTGCGGTTTTTATGTGCGCAGCGCTTTTTATGAGTTGCGGCGGCAAAAAAAACGAAAAACTTGTATATTGGAGTATGTGGAACGAAGCGGAGCCGCAGGGGAAAGTCATTGCCGAAGCGGCTCGGGAATTCGAAAAAGAAACGGGCATCAAAATCGATGTCAATTTCAACGGCAGGGAAATCAGAAAAACGCTTCAACCGGCGCTCGACGCGGGAGAGTCGATCGACCTTTTCGATGAAGATATCGAACGAGTCGCCAAGTCATGGGGAAAATACCTTTTACCGCTGGATTCGTTTATCGACAAAAGCTATCCGACGACGGGCGGCAAAGCGTATAAGGATGTCGTCAATACGCTGCTGCTTTCCGTCGTTCGTGATTTGGGTGACGGCACGGTAAAAAATATTCCGTACCAGCCTTCGGCATTCGTCACTCTGTACAACAAAGACCTCTTTGCAAAAGCCGGTATTGCTTCCGTGCCTGCAACATGGGATGAAATGCTCGATGCGTGCGCAAAGCTCAAAGCGATCGGTGTATACGGTATCACCGTCGACGACGCGTATATGGCGGCTCTGTTCGGCTACTGCATGGATCGCCTCGTCGGTAAAGATGCCACGCTTGCGATGGTAAAAAATAACGATTTTACGGGTCCGCAAGTGCTTGAGTTCGGAAAGATTTGGGAAAACATGGCGAAAAAGGGCTATATCATCCCGAAAGCCGCATCGAATATTTTTCCTGCGGGACAGGTTGAAGATATCGCGACGGGAAAAGCCGCGATGTATCTCAACGGTACATGGCTTCCTAATGAAATCAAAGGGAATGCGCCCGATATGAACTGGGGAGAATTTGCATGGCCGGCAATTGCGCCGACGGGCGACGGTACGGAAGCGAATAATTTCGGAGCGCAAAGTTTCGGTATCAATAAAAACTCGAAGCACGCCGAAGAAGCGTTCCGCTTTATCGTCTATATGACGACGGGAAAATGGGATGAAAAGCTTGCATCCGAAAGCATCGGCATCCCCGTCGCGAACGATTCGGAGTGGCCGATGCAGCTCGCCGATGCGAAAGTGATCGTCGATTCGACGACGAAGCGCTTCCCGTATGCGTGCGGCATGGAAGACAGTCCCGACATAAACGCAAGAATAAAAGAAAATTTTGCAAAGCTCATCGTCGGTACACATACGGCGCAGTCCTTTGCCGATGCGATGACAAAATAACAAAACGGATATCGATTTCAAAAAGCGGTATTAGAAAAAGTGTCATTTAAAAAACAAGCTCTGAAAGCTGCGGTTTTCGGAGTCAGCCGAGAGACATGCGGGGCGCACGGCAGTGCGCCCCGCAATTTCCGGACGCCGCCGATCGTCTCCGGCGCGAAGCGCTCGGCTTCGTGTTCTTTAATTCAGGACGGTTTTGCCATGCTCAAAAAAAATAAAACGATGATCGCCGTGTTTTTAACTCCGGCGCTTATATGCTACGTGCTTTTCTTTTTATATCCGACAATCAGAACTTTCGTCATGAGTTTTTTCCGTATCGAAAGTATTTCCGATCCCGTTTCAACATGGAAATTTTTCGGTTTCGGTAATTATAAAAAGCTGTTTTCGACTCCTATTTTTTTGCAGTCGATGTACAATATCGCGCGCATTTGGTGTATCGGCGGGCTCGGTACGATGTTCATGAGTCTGCTCTTCGCCTTTATCCTGTCGAGCGGCATACGCGCAAAATCGTTTTTCAGAAGCGCCATATATCTTCCGAACGTCGTGAGTGCCGTCGCGATGGGAACGATGTGGATCAATTACATCTACAATCCCGACTACGGTTTGCTCTACACGGTGTTGCATCATATCGGCATTTTGGATGGAGCGGAAAAGATATTGTGGACGGGGCCGGGAAATCTCTTTTGGAGTATGCTCATCGCATATTGTTTCGGTATGGTCGGCTATCACATGCTTATCTTTATGAGCGGTATCGAACAGATCCCGCGCGATTATTACGAAGCGGCGCTGCTCGACGGATGCAACGGCTGGCAGCGTTTTATCCACATAACCGTTCCGTTTTTGCGCGGCGTCGCACGCACGAACCTCGTCATGTGGACGGTGTATACCGTCGGTTTTTTTGTGTGGGGGCAGCTGTTCAGTCCGGTAAATCTTTCGAACGATACCGTCGCTCCGATGAATTATATGTACGAACTCGTGTTCGGCTCTTCATCTGCGGCGAATACGGCGCGTGATACCGGTGCGGGAGCCGCGATAGGCATTATCATGATGCTCATCGTTGTCGTCGTATTTTTGCTCACAAGCCGCATCGTTAAAAACGACGACACGGAAGTATAAGGGGAGGCGATACGATGTCCAAATTCAATACATTGCATACAGGTAAGTCGAATGTCGGGAAACGGTATTCCGTTATTGGAGGATATGTGCTGGTAGGGCTTTGGGTTTTATTTACGTTTATCCTCATCGGCTGGGTAGTCCTCGCATCGTTTTCGACGTCGCAGGAGATTTTCTCCGATCACATGTTCAAATTCGTAAGCGGTTTTCATTTCGACAATTACGTAAAAGCGTGGAGTACGCAAAGGGTTTCGGTGTTTTTTATGAACTCGCTTTTATATACGCTCGCATCCTGCACTGCGATCGTCGTTATTTCCGCGCCTGCAGCCTACGTGCTTTCCCGTTTTAAATTCAAAGGGAATGCGCTGCTGCAGAATATGTTTGCCGCCGGACTCGGCATACCGCTCATCATGGTTATCATGCCGTTGTTCGGTCTCGTGTCTCAGCTGCATTTGACGAACAATCGCGCCCTTATTATCTTCCTGTATACGGCGATGAACATTCCGTTCGGTGTGTTCTACCTTTCCGCCTTTTTCAGAAACTTGAGTCCGTCGTATGAAGAAGCCGCGGCTATAGACGGCTGCAATCCGATAGCGGCATTTTGGATCATCATCTTTCCGCTTGCACAGCCGGGTATCGTTACGGTGAGTATCTTCAATTTTATCACCGTGTGGAACGAATATTTTATGTCGCTCATATTCGCAAACAGAACCGCCGTGCGTCCTGTCGCCGTCGGACTCTACAATATGATTCAGTCGATGCGTTACACGGGCGACTGGGGCGGTATGTTTGCGAGCGTCGTCATCGTGTTTTTGCCGACGTTTATCTTGTATCTTTTTCTTTCGGAAAAAGTCATCACCGGAGTGACGAGCGGAGCGATCAAGGGCTGAGAGGATTTTATCGTATGATATATGCTTCGACCGAAAAAATATCCGCCGCACTTTTACAGGGGGAAAACCCGCTGCCGCATTTCCGCTCTCGCGAACACGATATGCGCGTCGAGTTTTGCAAAGGAACGCCGCCCTTTTGTTTGAGCGGAGCGGGTTTTTCATGCGGTTATCGGATTTTGCCGTATACGGTGCAGGACAGATACGACCGTAACAGAAAGGAATGCGATATCCGCACGATCGTCATGGAAAACGATTTTATCAAAGCGGAATTTCTTCCCGATTGGGGAGGGCGGCTTTGGTCGCTCGTCGACAAAACGGAGGGGCGCGAGCTTTTGTACAAAAACGAAGTGCTCCAGCCGGCAAATCTCGCCATACGTAACGCGTGGTTTTCAGGCGGCATCGAATGGAATGTGGGGCAGTACGGGCACGCGTTTACGACCTGTTCGACCGTCGGCTTTGCGTCGGTGCGCGCATCGGACGGCGAAGAATTTCTGCGCATGTATTCGTATGAGCGGTGTAAAGATTTTTTTTGGCAGATCGATTTTCATCTTCCCTCATCCTCGCATTTTTTGTATGCGCATCCGGTCATCTTCAACATAAACGACGAGCCGCTTTCCGTTTATTATTGGACGAATATCGCAGTGCCGCAGACGGAATCGTCCCGCGTATTCGCTTCTTCCCGTCATGCCCTGTATAAGACGCCGGATGATCAAAACGGCAGACCGACTTTCGGTTACGGCAGTATGCCGTTTTTTCCCATAGCTCCCGACATCGACCTGTCCTATCCTGCGCGCATACCTTTTTCGAGCGAATACTTTTTTAACTGTACCGATGAATCCCATCCGTGGGAAGCAGCCCTCGAAAAAGACGGCTCAGGTTTGTTCGACGTTTCGACCGGAGAGCTTTCATACCGTAAAATGTTTTGCTGGGGAAACTGCCGCGGCGGGAGGCATTGGGGGAGCTTTCTCGCAGGGGAAGCCGAAACGTCGCTTGGCGCACGCGAAGGAGAAGAGGAAACTGCCGACTGCCGCTACTTTGAAATACAGGCAGGGCTTTCGCAGACGCAGCTTCACGGCGTCAGTATGCCCCCGCGCGACAGGTGGGAGTGGACGCAGGCTTTCGGACTTCTTTGCGTATCGGCAAGCGATGTCGCATCGAACGATTGGAACCTCGCCGCGAGCGCCGTCGAGCGCCGCGTACGCGATTCGATCGACACGTCAAAGCTCGATTTGCTCGACGCATCCTATGCGGCTGAAGCCGATCTTCCGATTTCAAAAACGCTTTCCGATGCGGGGGAGTGGGGTGCGCTCGAAAAAGAGCGGCGGATGATGCAGGGCGAAAACGATATACCGCCGTCTGCGGCGTTTTGTTTTTCGGACGATCAAAACCCATGGCGGCTTTTGCTTACGGAAGGAAGCTTTCCGTATCGCGCCCCCGAAGACGGTCCGGGTCAATTTATGACAGGGAGAAAATGGCAGGAACTGATTGAAGCATACATAGCCGCTTCGAAAGAGATGCCCCCGTGGAATGCGTTCTATCACTTGGGCCTTATGAAAATGGAAAACGGCGATGAAGAAGGTGCCGCATCGTGTTGGTTCAATGCCGAAAAAGCGTGCAGCACCGCGTGGACGCAGAGAAATCTCGCGCAGCTTGCGCTTTTCAAAAACGATATTACCGGAGCGCTTTCGCATTATGAGTGCGCTTCCCGGGCTGCGGGATTTTACGCGGACGTCTCCGTCGCCGAAGAATACGCAGCCCTCCTCGTACAAACGGAACGCTATGATAGAGCGATCGAACTCTATAGCTCGCTTCCCGATGCGTGGAAAAACAGCGACTCTCTTGCCATCGCGTACGGCAGGGCATGCGCATCGCTCGGAAAAAAAGATGAAGCGTACAAAACGCTTTCCCGCAACTTTGCGAATATCCGCGAAAGCGAATCCCCTCTCGCCGATATTTGGAGCAGGATGCACGCTTCGCCGCCTCCCTTTTGCCTCGATTTCAGCATGAAGTCTTCCGGCGGATCGAGCGGTCGAAAGGAGGTACGATAAAAAGCGCCGTCTGAAATATCGCCGTCGCTTTTTATCTCGAGTTTGCACGGATGTTTGCAGAAGAAGTGTATGTGTATCGTTTTGATAAAAACAGAATAGATATGATATACCGTATTTCGCAAACTCGACTATTCAACGTGTGCGCTCGCTTGAAACGTCGGAGCGAAGCTCCTCGTTGCGAGAAACGCGCACGGCTAAAAACTTTTTCGGATGTCGAAACATCCTGCAAAAGTTTTTATGGGAGCCATTATGACCGGCGAAAAAGCGAATACGGAAATACGCGATATCCTCTCATCCTATCCGTTTTCCGGAGTCTGCCGCTCGTGCGTTCGCTTCGGAAGCGGCCACATCAACGACACTTTTTTTGCAACCTATGACGACGGCGGAAAAGAAAACCGTTATATCGTACAGCGTATCAATACCGACGTATTCAAAGACGTTGACGCGCTCATGGACAATATCTGGCGCGTTACTTCGTTCCTTGCAGAAAAAATTATTAAAAACGGAGGAGACGCGTCGCGTGAAGCGATGACCTTTATTAAAAATAAAGAGGGTGCTCTCTATACCCGAAGCAAAAAAGGCGCGTGCTGGAGGGCGTATCGTTTTATCGAAGACGCGCTGAGTATAGACGCCGCGCAAAGCGAAACCGATTTTTACAACGCCTCTTATGCGTTCGGCACATTTCAATATCTTCTCTCCGATTTTCCGGCATCTTCTCTGCATGAAACGATTCCCGCTTTTCACGACACGCCGAAACGCTACCGCGATTTTATCGATACGGTAAAGCGCGACGCGTGCGGCAGAGCGGCATCCGTTCGGGACGAAATCGATTTTTATATTTCGCACGAACGCGATATGCGCGCATACGCCGACGCATACAGCGCAGGCGTCCTTCCCCTCCGCGTGACGCACAACGATGCGAAGCTCAATAACGTGCTCCTCGACAAGGAGACGCGCAAAGGTTTATGCGTTATCGATTTGGATACGGTGATGCCGGGTTTTGCCGGTTTCGATTTCGGAGATGCGATACGCTTCGGCGCGAGCACGGGTGCCGAAGACGAAAGGGATCTGTCGAAGGTGTGCCTTGACGAAAAATTATTCCGCGCCGGTGCGGAGGGATATATCGCAGGCTCGCGCGGTACGCTCACCGAAGACGAGCTTCGCCTGCTTCCGGCGGGAGCAAAGATTATGACGCTCGAATGCGGCATGCGCTTTCTCGCCGACTATATCGAAGGCGACCGCTATTTTAAGACAGACCGCGGATCTCACAACCTTGACCGCTCCCGCACGCAGATAAAACTCGTCCGCGAATTCGAAAAACGAAAAGATTCGCTCGAAGCGATCGTACGCTCCGTAGCCTGCATCTGCTGATTATACGGCGGCTTTAAGCGCGTTTACGGTTTCGATCATAAAGTCGACGATATTCGCGCCGGCTTTGCCTTCGTACATCCACGCGGTCGCTTTCGCTTCTTTGCGTCCTGCGGCGAGGGCAGGGCTGTCGCTCGCGTTCTGAATGACGTCTTTGATCGCCGGAAAATCCGCTTCATCGAGTTTGATGCCGATCTTTTTCAACATTGCAAACTGCCACAACTCTTTTTGCAGATCGTAGGCGTCGTAGGGACGCAGATCCATGTCGGCGTTGACGTACATGACCGGTTTATCGCATAAAAATGCATAATCGAATATGATGCCGGAAAAATCGGAAATCATTATATCCGCTTTTTTCATCGCGTAGATATTGTCGCGATCGTAATCCCATTCGACGTTTTTGCTGTCTTTGTAGCGCTTTTCGAGACGGTCGAGCATATCGGCTTCAGACTTTTTCGACTGCGGGTGCGGACGCACGATAATACGCCATCCCGTCGCGGCAAGCGGATCGAGGAGACGTTCGCCGTATTTTTTTAAAACGCCGACATCTCCCCACGACGGAGAGACGAGCACCGTAAAGACGTGATGTTCTTCTTCGGGGATTGCTTTGATCTTTTGCGCAAGCACATCGAGATAGGTACAGCCGACGGTGACGAGTTCTTTTTTCGCGATGCCGCGCTGAGCTTCGAGCGCACGGATGTCCGCTTTTTGATAATCGCCGGTGAGCAGCACGGAATCGAAGTAGTCGAGGCCGAAGAGGCGGTACGTTGTCGCGTCGTTCGGCATGTGGAGCACATGCGAATAGTGACCTACGTTTTTGCTGCGCTTGAGCTGATACACGTTGAGGCCGGGCGTCGTCATCAAAACAATGCCCGCGCTTAAGAGATTGAGGCGTGCAAATGCGGCGTTTCCTTCGCCGATATATTCTGCTTTAACAAATTGATACTGCTGTTCGAAAATAGGATCGTCTTCGGCCGATGTGTAGTAGACGAGGGAAAGCCGCCGTTTTTCGAATTCGTCCGCGACGGGTTTAAAGACGTTCCAATATTGCTTTCCTTCGCAGTAGACGACGTACTGTTTATACGACGCGTCGGCGGCTTGAGCTCCCTTGCCGCGTTTTCCCGAAAAAAACAATTTCAGTTTTAAAAGCGCCGCTTTGCCGAGAAAAAAAAGCGTCGCAGCCGCTCCGATGAGGATCGAAAAGAGCATGCTGCCCGTTCCCGGATCTATGTATAAAAATAAAACCGTCTGCATAATTACTCCCTTAAAAACTTTTTTGTGCGGATAAGTATTATTTTATCACGGATCGCCGTTTCAATCAATAAAACATAAAACAGCAAAATGCGTACCGTTTACAGGCGACATTTTTTATGGTACAGTACGGCTGTATAAAGGCGGCTCTATGAAAGAAAATATACGGCTGTCGGCTTGTGTGCTTTTATTGTGCGTTTGTACCGCTGTTTACGCACAACAAAATGCGGGCGATGTTGCCGAAACCCAAGCGATCGATTTTACTGAAAAGGCTGATAGCGCTTTCGGTAAAGAGGGTACGGGCGACGGCGCTGAAAAGGCTGAGCGCGATTTCGAAGAAGCGGAATTTACGAAAGCGGATTTCCGGCACGGTGCGATCGCCGCGGGCGAAGTCTTTTCGTTCAATATTTTTATAACGACGTTTAACCGAGTTGTCACGCGATCGGAATTCGCCGACATTTCCCTTTCGACGATGGCTCACAATATCACGCATCCGTGGGTGTGGGATCAGGACGAATTCGAAGTAAACCAAATCGGTCATCCGTATCAGGGTTCGGTGTACTTTGCGGCGGGCAGGGCGAACGGTTTTAATTTTTGGCAATCCTTTGCGTTTGCGGCCTTCGGTTCGCTGATGTGGGAATATACGATGGAAAACGAGCCGCCTTCGTTTAACGACGTCATCCATACGCCGATCGGCGGAAGTTTTTTGGGCGAAATGTTTCACCGTATCTACCTTTCTCTCGACGACAAGTATCCCTATCTTTCATGGATCGCAAGCCCGCAGGCCGCATTAAACCGGTTCCTCACCGGAGAAAAAGCGCCGCGGGAAAAAGACCGGATCGAAGAGTTTTCGATCCGCTTGTCGGCCGATCACATCGATACCGCCTTCGATTTTTCCGACAAAGCTTATAAAGACGACGGTTACCGAAATGCCGTCTCAGGCGGCATCGGTTTCGACCTCGTATACGGAAGCCCGTACGTGCGCGACGTACAAAAGCCCTTCGAACAGTTTACGCTTTCGACCGACGCGGGCTTTGACGGAAATTATTACGATATAAAAATATTTGCAAACGGATTGCTGCGCTCGTGGGTTTTCGATGCGAGCGATACGCTTGCGACAACGCTTGCCCTCGATCTGTCGTATGATTTTATCATGGCGACGGATGTGAATTATCAAAACAATTCGTTCGGTTTTTCGGTGCGCCAAAGATACGCTTTGCCGCACGAGTGGACGATCGAATGGAAAAGCGGCATGGGAGCTACATACTTGGGTGCGTCCGATTATTATTTTAATCTCAAAGCGAACAAGCGAAAATCGATATACGACGGGAGCGAACAGCGTCTCTACGATTTGGGCATCGGAGGAAACGCAAAGACGGGATTTAAAGCGTCGAACCCTTGGGCGGGAACTTTTTTTCTCGAAGGAGCGTTCAGTGCGTTTTACACGATACCCGGTTCCGCTCCTCCCGAAGGTTCTTCGGGGTACAACCTCATCTGGTACGGGAACGCGGGCTACGAACACCGTATCTATAAAAATTATTATGCGGGGCTGTCGTTTTTTTTGTATCAAAAATTCGGCTTCTACAAAAGAGGACTCGACGTCTTTCAAACGACAAGCGATTGGAAACTGTACGTGAAGCGCTGTTTTTAAAATGCTGCATACGCATCGCGGAGAAAAGATACGCGCGCACTTTACGGCGAACGCTTGATCACCCGTACGAATAAAATCTCGACATTCATCTCCAATATCATTATTATAGCGATATGACGAGCGTAAAAAAAATCTGCACGCTGTGCGTTCTCTTATCGATTTCGCATTTTTGCTTTGCGCAAATTCACAGTTCTCAGCAGCTTATTCCGTCGGAGCACTGGATATACGACGCCCTGTATATGCTCAATTCCGAATCGGGAAGGATTTCTCTTGCGGACAACGCGCCGCTTCCGGTTTCCGAAATCAAAATGTATATGGCCGATATCGATTACGACGCGCTGTCGGATTCGGGAAAAAAGCTCTATGAAAAAGCGCAAGCATTTTTGAAGCGCGATGCGTTTTCTTTGAAATACGGAGACGTTGCTTTCGGTTTCAATATGATCGCAAAGCCGTCTCTTATGTACAAAAGTACGGGCGATATCGATTGGACGTTTGCGACCGATTATACGGGGCACGCGGGACCGAAACCCTACGGTGCCGCATCGTCGTTTATCGGAAGCGACGCATCGGATCCCTTTATCACCGTTCCTCTTTATCTTACTTTCGGAAACGCCTTCGTCATCGAAACGGATCCGTGCTTTGCAAAGAGTTTTTGGGGAATGTCGAATGACGGAAATTTTACGAATTTGCCGTACGATTTTAACGATTTCGATTTTTTGTGGCCGCGCAACGCCTACGGAAGCGCGGGCGCGTATTTTAACAAATGGGGCGTCAATGTCAATATTGCGCACGAGGGGATGCGCATCGGAAAAACGCAGACCGGCAGCATCATTTATAATTCGACGTTCGAGACGGACGCCTACGTGCAGTTCAATCTCTATTCGCCGCACATCAGGTACGGCATGAACGTCGTCGAAATCGCACGGGATAAATTTTTATATACGCACAGGATCGAAGCTGCGCCTTTTAAATGGATACGCGCCGGCGTTATCGAAGGAACACTCGTTTCCCGTCCCTTTGAGTTCCGTTTTTTAAATCCGCTCATGATCATGCACTCGTTCGGCGCGTGGACGGAATATATCAGCCCGGAAGACGATCCGTATTACGGAGAAGCGCATGTCTGCGCATATATGGGGATCGATTTCGATATCGTGCCGTGTAAAAACGTGCGCATATACGGATTGTATGCACAGAACGAAATACAGTCGGCGATAGAACTGGAGTCGGAAACGGGAAAAACTTTCCCCGACAGCTTCGGTGTGCAGCTCGGCGTAGAGCTGACGTTTCCCGAAAGCGGGGGAGGCTATTGGATCGCGACGACGGAAGCCGTTTATACGACGCCGTTTTGCTACGTCAAGCAGGGCGCCGAGTGGTCGCTGTACCGAGAGCGCTTCGATATGCAGGACAACTGCAACATACCGATCTGTTCGTGGATCGGCACTCCGTTCGGGCCGGACTGTATCGGAGCGCAGGCGAGAGTCGGCTACGTGCAGCCGGGCAAATGGTCGGCGGATTTCGAATACCTCTTCGTCGCGCACGGCACGAACTCGTTCGGCCTTTTCGGAAACGAGATCGACGTAGAAGGCGGCAAAAAGTATTACAGCTATTATCCGTCCGTGCTGTATAAAATATATAAAAAAAAGGGCGGCACGCAGGGGCTTTCCGCTTCCGACGCCGCTTCGCTCGCACGCACCCACCGTCTTACGGGGATCGTGCAGTATACGAACTGCATTACGCTGAAAGGAAACTATATTTTGAATAAGCATTTTCAATTCGGCGCGCAAACTTCGTATTCCTTTGTTTTTAACAATAAAAACGTGAGCGGCTCCTTTGCACACGGTATCGAGCTTTCGCTTTCGTGCACCTATACGATGTTGTAACTCGCGTACACAGCGACTTACAACTCGTCGAAATCCCGAAAAAATCGCTAAAGGTGATTTTTTCGATCAGTGAACGCCCTGCTCCCAGTTTGCAATGTCGAACATATCCTTTGAGATCGTATACCAGTCCGCATCGGGTACGCGGAATTTATTGATCAAATTTGCGCCCGGCTGCCAGTTATGCGTCAGCACGACGCCGGACGCTTTTTTTTCATCCGGCGGAATCGGGACGATCGGTTTTTTTGTAAAGGGATTGATCGGATCTTTTACGATATCTTTCAGCGTGATCGACGGCACGTCGGCGTTCGTCATAAAATCGTGATTGATCGTCAAAGTTCCCGAAGCATTGAAATCCTTTACGAGCAAAAGCGGGTGGAGGTGGTCGGGGTTGTACGACATCGGCCAGTCTGAGGGAAAATCGAGCTTCTTGCCGTCCGACGTTCCGATACCGTGATCGGCTACGAGGATGATGCGCGTATTGTCGTAGCAGCCGTTCGCTTTTAAATAGTCGAACCATTTTCCGAGCAGTTTCAAAGCAGCGATATTTCCGCCGATGCCGCCGAAATCCGCGATGGCTTCGGGGCCTCTGTCGGTTACTTTTGCCGCAGGCGTAAAGTCCGGTGCCTGCAGCGTTTGATTGGAATGCGTCGTTTCGTTTACGATCATGCAGTACATATTCGTATCGGCGGTAAAATCGGTGAGTTCCGGCAAAAACGCGAGACCGGAATAGTAGTCGATGAATTCCGTATTGTCATTTGTCTGACTGTCCGACCCCCACCATAAGCCGTCGTCGTATACGCTGTCTCTCATGACGACGGGAACCATTTTAAAAAGGCTGAACCACACGAGATTGCGTTTGAGGGCGCTGCTCGTGATATTCGGTTTCACTTTGTCGGAATTCTGTTTTATCCAAAGGCTCGTGTATTTTCGCTCGGTGTTGACGCCGGTGATCTTTTCGTACGGATCGCAGATGCTCATATCGGGGATCCAGCTGTAATTCGCCCAGCTCAAATCGGAAACCGTCGAGCGGAAATCGGCCTGTTCGGTAAGGATGCGCGGCACGGTGAGCAGCGCTTCGTTGTGCTTGTCGACGAGTTTTTGATCCGCACGCTTGTTCATTTCATAAGGCGTGTATTCGTAGCCGCCGTAAAGCGGAGGCGCGCCGAGCAGCGTTCCCTGATTGTACGACACCGTGTTTTTGTACAGCGTAAAGCCTTCGAACTGATCGTATAATTCGGGATAGGCATCGAATATCGGTTTGACGTAGGCGTTTTCCGCTCTGTCGAGCATAAAGGCGACGACGTTTAATTTGTCTTTCGACAGGTGAAATACCGGAGTAACCGACGACGCTTCTTGAACCGAGTGTGCGATATCTTTTTTATACGAGCGGTATGCGCTCTGTATCGAAAAAGCGTGAAAGGCGGTCACGGCGCATTCTGCGATGAGGACGATCGATACGATACCGTGTAAGATCTTTTGCCGTCCGAGTGCGATAACGACGATCGGTAAAGCGATGACGGCAAGTATCGCAAGGATATTAACAATTATTATTAATTTCGGCGGCTGTGAAATCGATGTCGAAAAAGTGATGAGGCGCGACAGTGTTCCGTAATCGCCCGAAAAGCAAAAAGTGTTGACGATGCCCGCTATGAGCACCGTCGTCAAAAAAAGCGTGATGAGCGTTTGTATGCGGGACCTGAATAAAAAATAGATGCAGACGGGCCAAAAAACGCAGAGACCGAGCATCTGCATCGTCGACTCGAGCAAAAAGGCGAGCGGGCTTCCGTAACCGTCGATGTCGGCGAATTCAACGGCTGATGAATTGATAACGTAGGAGGGGATCACAAAGCCTGCGAGCAGGCACAACGATACTGCCGAAGCGATAAAAAGCGTAAAACGCAATTTTTTATCTTCGACGAGCGGGGAAAGAGCGGTGTCGAGCAGGCGCTGCAAAAGCTTTACGGCGAGCGGTGTGAAGAGCAGCAGCGAAAGCACGCAGGTGAGCAAAATCCGTTTGTGGAAAAGGCCGTTATGTTTGAAGAGTAAAAAATAATCGGCTCCCAAAATGCAAGCGCACAGTATGATATACAGGACAAGGAGCGGGCGTTTTATTTTGTAAAAGATATTTTTTACGAGTGAAAAGACGTTGTTCATCGTCCAGTAGAGGACGAGACCCGCCGGCGATTTGTACAGGAGAACGAGAAACACGAGCGCCATGCCGTAAATCTGCAGTTTGTCTTTGAGCTTAAAGCCTTTCGTATAGACGGCTCCCGCGACGATATTGATGAGCGTCATTGCGATCGGAAGCACGTTTACGGGAAAATTCCCGATGCGGAAGAGAGCGTCTTCGGTTCCCATGTCGCGGATAAACAAAAAGTGTTCGCCTCTCAGCGCGGACAAGTTTGAAAGAAAAACGTAGGCTGCGATAAAAAACGGAATTTGAATCAAAAGGCCGAACGAAGAGCGGAGCGCCATGAGCGGATGATAGCGGTGCTGCCGGTAATAGGTCGAAAGCATCATGTATTGTTCGTCACCCGAAAAAACCGATTTGATGCGCTTTACGCCGCCTTCAAGCGCTTTTTGCGTATCGCGTTCGATCTGCTGCCACCGTTCGGCGACGATATACAGAGGCAGGCAGAGTATCGAAACGGACATGCTGACGCCTATAACTGAAATACCGGTATTTTTGAAAACATCGCCGAAAAATTTAAATGCGAATTCTATGATTTGATAGAGCGGATAGATGATAATCGTATAGAGAAAATGAGCCATACCGGAAAGTATAGCGTAAGGGAAAATATTTTTCAATGAAAGCGAATTTCGTATTAGGCTTTTATCGACTTGCGGCAGTCCTGCCGATAAGACTACAAGCTGTTGAGCGCGGCGTATAATTTTTTCGCCGAATTATCGAGCGAATATTTTTCGAAAAGCGGGGCGGGGGAAGAAACGGGTTTTGCAAGGAGAGCGTCCAAATCGACGTCCGGCGTAGAAGGATCGATATAGTGTGCGCAATCGCCGTATATTTCGGGTAAACTTGCGGCATTGGAAATGATGACAGGCGCTCCGCAAGAAAGCGCTTCGAGCGGCGGCAGTCCGAATCCTTCAAAGTACGACGGAAACACGAAGGCTTTGCATTTTTCCATGAGCGCTTTTACTTGTCCGTCTGAGAGATATCCCGCCAAAATGATATTTTTTAATAATTTTATTTTTTCAAGTTCGTTCGGAATGACGTTTTTGAGCATTGTACCTGAAATGACGAAAAGCTCGTTCCGGTAAAGCTCGGCATGCTTCATGATCCATTGCAGATTTTTACGCAGCGAAAGGCTTCCGAGCGTAAAATAAAATTCTCCCTTTTTCAATCCGCCGAGTTTTTCAAAGACGCTTTCATCTGCTTGTATCGTATTCATGTGATTCGAACCCGAGTAGATGATGGAGATTTTCCCTTCCGGTACGCCGTAGTAATCCATGATCTGCTTTTTGCTGAAATGCGACACGGTGCAGACGAGGCGCGCGTTTTTGCAGATATTCCGGTAATGGAAGCGGCAATAGGCGCCGACGAGTTTGTCGCGGAACGACGTAAAATCGTTCGGAAAGTCTTTTGCGTATATGTCGTGTATAAACGCTGCGCCGCAGGTTTTGCCGAGCGGTGCCGTATTTGAAAAATCGAGCGCGATTGCACCGTGCGTGCGGCACGCTTTTGCAAATACGACTATATCCCAAAGAGGAAAACTCTTGAGCGTCGTATCCGATTTAATAATTTTGATATGAGCGTAGTCGGGAACACGCTTTGCATTTGAGGGAACGAAAAGCGATATGTCGTCGGAGGAAACGAGAAGTGCATCGAGCCGCGCGCAGATTTCCCATGCAAAGCGTTCAATGCCGGTGAGATTCCGGCACAAAAAATTTCCGTTGATAAGAAACTTCGTCATCGACTCCTCGAAAATACATCGCAATACATTATGCGTACGGTTTTTAGCAAATAGCCGCACAAAATATTATTCCGCCGCGCGCACCCAATTTTTCGGTTCGAAAAGATTGTCATGAATATAGTAATCTTTTTTCGGATCGAGTAAAAATTCATATGCGTTGGTACCCGAAATCTGCATCCCCGACATAGCGATATACAGCGGTTCTTTTTTTGCATCCGTCGTTATCGGATTTCCGGTAAACGGATTGACGGGATTTGCTATGAGCTTATCCAGCGCGAGAAACGGGACATCGGCGGTCGACATAAATGTATTGTCGGTTTTTATTTCGCCTGACGCATTGAAATCTTTTACCATGAGAAACGCGTTGAACTGATCCTGTTGAAACGGTAAATCGTTATGCGTTACGACGTTCGTCTCGGGACCATGATCGGAGACGAGGATGATGCGCGTATTGTCATAAACGCCGTTGTCTTTCATGTATTGAAACCAATCCGCCAGTCGCATTATCGTAGCGATATTTATGGAATATACAACGCGTCGCGCGTATTTTCCGTCGCCGAATTTTGTAACGGTGAGAACGGGGCGATAATCCGGCGCCTGCAGCATTGAACCTTCATGCGTCGTATTGTTGTCCATGATGAGCGCGTTATCGCTTGCGTCGCCGGCGATCGAAGTGAGGCGCGGGAGATAATCGAGAACGGCATAACCGTTGAGCGTTTTTCTCAACGATTTGGTATTGGTAAGCGCACACCAAGCGCCGTCGTCATAGATCGCTTCGCGTAAAAAAAGCGGGGATGTTTTTAAAAGCGAATACCACAGCATATTTCGCTTTATCACATCGCTTGCATCGGGAAGGCGCAGATCGTGTTCTTTGCACCACAAGTCGGTGTAGTGTCCGTCGGTAACGTAGGTTTTGATGTTCGGATAGGGATCGAAGATACTCATATCGGGGATCCAATTGCCGTTCGCGTAGGGCAGATCGGATGCCGTAACATTGAAACCGTGTGCATCGAAAATGCACGGCAGCATCATAAGCGCTTCATTGCGTTTTTGCAGCAGCGGAATTTCTTTTCGTGCGTTGATAGCCGTAGGTGTCGCTTCATAACCGCCGAAAATGGGAGGCGAGCCGAGCGATGTATAGCCGTTGAACGTTACCGTATTGGGATAAAACGTAAATCCCGAATACCGGGTTTTCAATTCGGGATGATCTTCAAAGATATACGGAACGAGAACGCTGACAGCTCTGTCGAGCATAAGCACGACGACGTTTTTTCCTTTTTGGGAAAGAGAAAAGATAGGTTCGACCGATGTCGCGCCTCCCGCCTGATCTTTGTTTCTGTATGAAGAGAGCGTTTTGAATTCCGAAGCGATATGCGCGGTATTGATGAGGGACAGGACGCATATCGAAACGGAAGCGAGAGCGGTAAGGGGCGTAACGATTTTCGATTTGCGGAATTTCAACAGAATGAACGCTATGGCGACGGCAAGTGCCGAAACGGATATGTTTACGGCAGATTGAACGGCGGTGTGTTCGACGTCTTCGGCAAATATAAACGCTGTCGAAATAAAGCCGTATGAGCCGGGAAAAATAAACGCGTTTACGAGCGCGCTTACTGCAGTACATGTGAAAATACATGCGAATACGCGTTTTGTTTTATCAGAAAATAAAAAATACAGACAGATCGGCCAAAACAGGCAAAAGCCGATAACTTGCGTTAACGTATTGCCGATAAAAAACAGGGGAGACGAATACCTGTCGATGTAAGAAAATTCCTGCGGAGACGATACGATCAAATTCGTCGGCAAAAGAAGACCCGCAACGACGGTTAAGAGAACGGCCGACGAGATAAACAGCACAAAGGATTCTTTTTTTGAAATAAAACCGCTCAAATCGATTTTTATGCGTTTCGCAAAAAATGTGTACGCGCAAAGAGAAGCGGCACAGATCAAAAGAACGGTCGAAACCGCAATGCGCAGACTTAGGGAACCTCTGTGATTGTAATTGATAAAGCCTACGATACACAGTATGAAAAATGCCAATAGGTATAAAAATACGTGCATCTTATACGGACTTTTTATTTTATAGTAAATATTTTTTAAAAGTGAAAATACATTATTTAAAGTCCAGTAAAGCACGAGACCGGAGGGGGAATTATACAGCAAAATGAGAAATAAAAACGCCATACCGTACAACTGCAGCTTTTCCTTAAACGGAAACCCTTTGGTATACACCGCACCCGCGATGCAGTTTATGAGCGTCATCGCTATGGGAAGCAGGTTTATACCCCCCCCCTCTCCGAATTTCAGAAGTGCATCGGGAGCACCCATATCTTTTATAAACAGAAACGATGCACCATGCAGTATTTCGAGATGCGAGAGATATGAATATGCCGCGATAAAAAACGGAACTTGAATCAAAAGGCCGAACGAAGAGCGGAGCGCCATGATGGGATGATAGTGATGCTGCCGATAAAACACCGAAAGCATCATATACTGTTCGTCGCCTTTAAATGTCGTTTTGATGCGCTCGATACCGGCTTTCAGATTTTTTTGTGTCTGCCGTTCAAGCTCCTGCCATTTTTCCGCGACGGCATAAAGCGGCAGACAGAGCAGCGTCACGGCGGCACTTATGCACATGACTGAAAAACCGGGATTTTTAAATATCGATTGCATGAAAACAAAGATGAATTCTATGATCTGTATGAGCGGATAAATAATAACGGTAAAAAGGATCGAAACCATATATGTATTATATTTTTTATATATCGTTTTATCAATACGATTAAAAATCGTTCTGTTTTTTTCTGTTTACAGCCCTGTTTATAAAGCGTGTCCAGCATAGGGATCGATATGAGTACGCACATCATCAGCAGTTTATTAAATTCGAATGACTGCGAAGCAAGGCACAGCGGCGCCGTCGCTATGATAAAACCTAAAAATTGACTTCCGCCGTCGCCCATAAAAATTTTTGCAGGCGGTTCGTTAAACAAAAGAAAACCGAATACGGAAGCCGCAATCAGTAAAAACGCTTGTGCGATCGGATTTGCGATCGTATGAAAAAGGATAAAAAGCGTAAGTGCCGTAAGGAGGACAAGTCCGCCGCATAAACCGTCGAGACCGTCGATAAGATTATACGCGTTGATTATGCTGATGATCCAAAGGATCGTCAACGGTATGCTTATCCAGCGCGGCAGGATGATGCCGAATATTTGCCGGTACTCGAAGCCGCCGTATATGACGATGCATGCAGCGATGATCTGTGCGATGAGTTTATATACCGCAGGCATGGCGCGAAGATCGTCGAGTACACCGAATGCGAAGATAATGAGACCGGAGATAAAAATGGGAAGAAGGATCAAGAGGGAAAGCCTTTTTAAAATGAGCGAATAAACGCACAGGCTAACATAATATGCGCCGACTATACCGATGCCGCCCAATCGAGGGATATTGCCGGAGTGGATTTTTCGGGCGCTTACGGGATCATAGAGCCGATAACGCTTGCAGAGTGCTATAATAAACGGGAAAGAGCATGCACTCAATGCAAATGATAGAACGGTCGAAATCCACATACTGTCAATCATACTGCATAGAATCGCCTTTTGCAATCCTTATTATAATTTTTACCGATTTGCGTCGTATTGTACAGATTACGCATTTTTGCTACAGTAGCACAACGGATTTGTGATTCATGCGTAGAATATCAATTAAATTAATTATCGCCCACTTTTTATGTGTCCTCGCAGTTGCGCTGTTATTCGCGCTTCGCTGGTCTCGAGTAGAGTATCCCATGGACAACGCTTATTCGGTGTTTTTCGTCGTCGGTGCAAATATGAAGGGGCACGATTCGGGAACGTTTTTATCGTATTGTAAAGGCGTCATCCTGCCTGCAGGAAGCATATACGTGCTCGTTTTGCTCTGTAATTTCGCCCTCGCAAAAGCGTACAAAAAAACAAAGGGGCGGAAATTCCATTCGGTTTTTGCGGATGCGGACAAGTGCTTCGTATTCGGCCTTTCATATTTGATTTTGGCCTCAGTGATAACCGTCGTTATGCTCCGTGCGTGGAAGTATCCTGCGATCTTATACGAAGTGCACAAAACTCCGGTACATTCCGATTTTTACGATGCGCACTATGTCGATCCCGCCTCGACCCGTATTACGTTCCCCGAAAAAAAGCGGAACCTCGTCGTCATCTTTATGGAATCGGTCGAGTCTTCGTTTGCATCGATCGAAGAAGGCGGTCTCTTTCGCGAAAACCTCATACCCGGTATCACTTCTCTTGCAAAGGCGAACGTCAATTTCAGCCAAAACGAAAAACTCGGCGGCGGAGAAAACCTCGACGGTACGTCGTGGACGGCTGCGGGCATCATTTCGAAATTCAGCGGACTGCCGTATTTTGCTCCCTTTGCAAAAACCGAAGACGGAAAACTCAGCTGTCTGCAAGGCGCCGTCGCGCTCACCGATATTTTAAGTGAAAACGGCTATCGCTGTCGCTTTGCGTTCGGCAGCGCCAAAGAGTTTGAAAACCGCGACATCTTTCTCGAAGATCACGGTGTCGAAATTCACGACATTCATTGGTACAAGGCGCAAGGTTTGATCCCGATGAACTATCAAGTGTTTTGGGGTTTCGAGGATCAAAAATTGTATCCGCTCGCCCGTCGCGAACTCGAAGAATTGGGGCAGGGGACATCCCCGTTTTTTTTCGGCATGCTTACCGTCGACACGCATTTCCCGAACGGTTACAAGTGTCCGCTCTGTCCCGATACGGATAAGCGGCAGGTTATGAACGTTATTCGCTGCGCCGACAAACAGGTGAGCGAACTCATCGGCTGGATGAAAGGCAAGCCGTGGTGGGACAATACGACCGTCGTCATCATGGGCGATCACAATTTTCTCGTCGCGCCGCACAATAATTTTATCGTCGATGAAAGTCCCGTTAGAGGCGCAAACGCCGAGCGCCGCTGGCTCGACCTCATCGTCAATTCGGTTTTGACGCCACCGCGATCCGTGCAAAAGAACAGGCGCTTTGCACCCTACGATATGTTTCCGACGATGCTCGAAAGCATCGGCTGCACGATCGAAGGTCGCGCTCTCGGATTCGGCCGCTCGCTCTATTCGGGCGATAAAACGCTCGTCGAAGAGTACGGCGCCGAAAAAGTGAACGCCGAACTCATGAAGCGGACGCAGCAGTACGAAGCGCTGAAAGCGCGCCGCCGATTTTGAAGCGGCTTCAGTGTTATCCGAAGCCGCCTGCCGAATTCGAAAAAACCGTCCGAGTTTTTATGTTTTCGGACAGACCGTCAAAAGTGTTTCAGCCTTTTCTCGATTCGTAGACTTCAGCTCCTCCGATAAAGTATTTCGACAGGGCGCCGAAGAGTATGAACATCGGGATCGATGCAAGGAGCGCGCACGCCATCATAGCGCCTTCATCGGTTTGTTTTTCTTCGCTGAATTTCGTGATGTACAGCGGGATCGTTTTCATCTTTTCGCTCTGCGCGACGAGGAGCGGCCACAAAAGGTTGTCCCACTGATTTCTGAACGAAAGGATGCCGAGGGTGGCTATGACCGGTCCGCAGTTCGGCAAAACGATGCGGCTGTAGATGTTGAATTCGTTGTAGCCGTCGACGCGCGCCGCATCGAGGTATTCGGTCGGGAAAGTCAAAAGATACTGTCTCATTTGAAAGACACCGAATGCCGATACGAGGAAGGGGATGATGAGTCCCTGGTAGGTGTTTATCATGTGCATGCTCGTTGCGACCATGTACAGCGGGATCATGATCGCTTCGAACGGTATCATCATCGTTGCCATGATCGACATAAAGATAAGGTTCCGCGATTTGAATTTGAATTTCGCAAGTCCGTAGCCGCAAAGAGAGGCGAGCAAAACCGTCGTTACCGCACACGTGAGTGCGACGATGAGCGAGTTTGCGATATTGCGCATATATACCGGATTTTGATTGTTGCCGAAAATCGCTTTAATAAAATTTGTTAAAAACGTTCTGCTTTCGCTCGTAAAGTACGCGCGGGAGGGGATCCAGCGGAAGGGCATTGCGAGAATTTGGCGCGCATCCATAAACGACGCGACGAACATAAAGAGGATGGGCGTTATCGTAAAAAAGAATACGATAAAAAGCGCTATCCACGCGACGATCTCTCCGATACCCACTCTTCCGACATATTTATTTGTATTCATAGCAACTCCAATAAAATGCGCTTATTAATATTCCACATCGTCGGTTTTCGACAGCGTGAACTGCAGGTAGGTGAACAGCAGCATTATTAAAAATAATATGATCGACATGGCGCTCGCTCTGCCGAGCTGACCGTTTCTGATACCCGTAAAGTAGATATTCATCGTGATGACGTCGATGGGATGTCGCGCCGCACCTCCCTGCGCGAACATATACTGCGTGCTGAACGTTTTCAAACACTGGAGCATCGCCATGATGGACACGAGCACGATCGTCGGTTTTAAGAGCGGCAGCGTGATATGAAAAAACGCGTGCCACTTGTTCGACCCGTCTACCGTCGCGGCTTCGTAGATGGAAGGCGGGATCGAAGCGAGTCCCGTGATAAAGAGGATGACGAAATAGCCGATGTATTTCCAAAAGTATACGATCATCGTGGAAATCTGCAGCATCGTATTGTCGGTGAGCCACTGGTAATCTTTTCCTTTCGTAAGTAAAATCGCATTTGACAGCTGATTGAAAAGCCCGCGCGGATCGAAGAGGATCATCCAAATTGCGGCGGCAACGACGGACGAAAGAACGGCGGGCATATAGAACGAAATTTGAAAAAAGCCTTTTTGCGACGGACGGCGCAGCTGCATGAGCAGTACCGCAAGGATGAGCGCGAGGATGACCATCGGAACAAAGGTACCGAAGGTAAAAGTGATAGTCGCCCGCATGGAGTTTAAAAGCGAAAAGCCGCCGTTGTCGCGCGTAAAGAGATACACGTAATTGTGCAGGCCGACGAATTTCGACGTCCGCGAAATCGCCTGTTTGTTTGTAAGACTCGTGATACATGCGTTGATGATCGGATAAAAACTGAATACGGCAAAGAAGACAAGGCTCGGCAGGGTAAACGCAAATCCCCACCGCGCCTGCTGTTTTTCGATGCTGTAGTGTTTTACTGTTTTAGCCATTTTTAATTTCCTCCATAAAAAAGCGATGACGATATTTCAGACGATGCTTTGTATCATTCCTCCATACGATAATGGCGCTCCGGCAAAGCACACTTTTCAGCGTATGACGATCTTTCGGTTTTCGTCGATCGCATATCGCGCAAACGTGAGATTCGCTTTTGTCGCGATCTCTTTGCACGCTTTCCTTGACGATAGCATATCTTCCGGTTTGTGGCAGTCGGCCGCAGTGACGACAGAGACGTCGTATTCGGCGGCGAGATTCCAAAATTCCTGAATCGGATAACGGTAGCGCTCGCCGCTCGACGATACGACTTTTTTTGCGCGGATGCCCTGACCGTTTATCTCTATCGGCATGTGCACGGCTTCTGCGCATGCGAGGATATCGCGCGAACAGGCTTTCGCTTCCTCGTCCCATTCGAGATAGGATGCGGCAAAGAGGTCGGGGTGTACCGCATACAAAAACAATCCCGACTGCATGCCTTCGATAAGCGTTTTCGTATACGTGTGCAGCACTGCTTTATCGTTTATCGGACAGTCGGGGATCATGATATCGCTTCCGTCAGGCGCATAATAATTGTGGACAGCCAGCAGGAGATAGTCGAAGCCCCGTTCGCCGCGCAGTTCGTCGCGATAATATGAAACGTAATCTTTGTGGTAGTCGGTTTCGAATCCGCGGAAGATGTGCATATCACCTGCATTGCGTATCGCATTTTCGCAGTCCCTTTGGTAATCGTCGATTTCGGAATAAAACATACGGGCGCTGTGCCACCTGTCGTCAGGCACGGGACAGTGATCGCTCATGCCGAGCAATCTGATCCCGTCTTTTCGAGCTTTATCGACATAGTCGCTCACATCACCGACGGCATGTCTGCAGTATTTGCAATGCGTATGAAGATTCACTTCGTCCTGCGTAAAAAAATCCACCTGCTGCTCCGAATGATCCGATAATCAACAACCCCGACACAGACATCGGGGTATGTTACTCTCAATTATGGGACACTTAAAAAAATACGCTTATTTTTGTTCGTCGATCAAATCCTGAACCGTTTTTTTAAGCTGCTCGTATACGGCTTCGGGCGAAGCATCGCCGAGCATGACGTTTTGCAGCGCCGTTTTGAGAGCGCTTTGGATCGATGCGGATGCCGCACCGTAGTATACGATGTGCGCACGATTCAAATCGTTTGCAAACACTTCGGAGTACGGCATATCTTTAAATGTTTTGCTGTTCAAAAGCGCAAGTGTCGGCTGAACGATATTCACTTCGGAAAGGTACTCTTCGCCGTGGCTGAGCATATAGGAGATGAGCTGCCACGAAGCTTCCTGCTCGGCTTTCGTCGCATCGGCGTTTACCATGTAATAGTGACCGTAGTAGCAGGCTGCAACATCTTTGACGGCGTTTTGAAATTTCGGATACGGAATGATCATCCAGTCACCGCTGTCGTAAAAGTTCGGATTTTGGTTTCGTATGCGCGCTTCCTGATACAATCCCGACAGACACATCGTCACATCGTTGTTGTCGGCGTTAAAGAGCGAATGGGCATTTTTATATGTCGGAGATCCGAGATTCAAACCTTTCGGTCCCCATTGCCGTAAATACGACAGGACGGCTATCCACGCGTCTTTTCCGACGACAGCTTCTTTACCGTCATCGCTGATGAGTTGTCCGCCGAGCTGTTCGGCAAGCGGAACGAGCGTTTCAAGATAATAACCGTAGCGGAAATCGAATCCTCTTCTTTTTAAGATATCGCCTTCGCGCAGTGCAAGCTTTTGAGAAATACTCATGACGTCTTCCCATGTTTTGGGAGCATCTTTTTCGGGATCCAAACCCGCTTCACGGAAAATCTTTTTGTTGAGATATACACACCAATTCGTAAGCTCGAGGGGAAGTCCGTAGACTTGCCCGTTTACGGTAACGGGGTCGAGCATATTGTCCGCATAGGCGGCTGCGACGTCGTCTGCATTTTTATAACCTGCGGCTTTGTAATTGACGGGCGCTACGCGGCCTGCTGCGATATACGGATATTCTTCGTTGATGATCGTATTGAACATCGTCGGACCTTTGCCCGCGGCGAAAGCCGTCTGAAGCAGTTCTATAAGCTTTGAAGAGCTTTGCCGCGTTACGTTTACCGTAACGTTCGGATGCGCCGTCATAAATTCGCTTATGTAACGATCTTCGAGCTTTTGGCGGTTGGCATCTTCATGCGTCCAGAATTCGATGACGACGTTTTCCCGTTTTTTTGCGCATGACGGAAACAAAATAAAAGCGGCTGCAAAAACGGCGCAGAGGCGGATAATTTTTTTCATGTGTACATCCTCAAATAAAATAATAATCGTTTAATATCGGAGAAAGCGACCTTTTACCCGGATAAAAAAGGAATCGAGGCTGTCCGAAAACTGAAGCTTTCGGACAGTTTTTTGATAGTCCGAAGTGGAAAATTACTGTTCGATCAATTCCTGAACGGTCTTTTTGAGCGTGTTGTAAGCGTTTTCGGGCGATACGTTTTGCAGCATAACGCTCTCAACCGCCGTTCCGATCGCGCTCTGGATCGCGGTTGAACTTGATCCGTAGTACACGATGTGTCCGCGTTCGAGGTCACCTGCGAATACGCTGGAATACGGCATCTTTTTGAACGTGTCGCTATTTAAAAGCGCCGTCGTCGGTTGGATGATATTGACCTCGGAAAGGTACTCTTCGCCGTGGCTGAGCATATAGGAGATGAGCTGCCATGCCGCTTCCTGCTGAGCTTTCGTTGCATCGGCGTTGACCATGTAATAGTGGCCGTAATAGCATGCCGCGACGTCTTTGACGGCGTTTTCGAATTTCGGATACGGAACGACCATCCATTCGCCCGATTCGTAGAAAGCGGGGTTGTCATGCCGTATGCGTGCTTCCTGATATAAACCGGTCGAGCACATTGCGAGGTCGTTGTTGTCCGCATTGAACACAGAGCGTCCCGCTTTGTATGTCGGAGAGCCGAGATTCAAACCGTTCGGACCCCATTGCTGCATATACGTGAGGAACGCGACCCATGCGTCCTTTCCGACGATCGCTTCTTTTCCGTCGTCGCTGATAAGCTTCCCGCCGAGCTGTTCGACCATCGGGACGTTGTTTTCAAGATAATATTTGTAGCGGAAGTCGTAGCCGCGCCGCGTAATGATGTCGCCGTTTCTGATAACGATCTTTTGGGAAATTTTTACCATGTCTTCCCACGTTTTCGGATAATCTTTTTCGGGATCGAGACCTGCCGAGCGGAATACTTTTTTATTGATATAGATGCACCAGTTCGTCAATTCGAGCGGGAGTCCGTATACCTGTCCGTTTACCGTAACGGGGTCGAGCATTTTCGGCGCATACGCATTGATGACTTCCGAAGCGTCTTTATAGCCTGCCGCTTTGTAGTTCATTGCAGCGACTCGGCCTGCCGTAATATAGGGGTATTCATCGTTTATAGAAAGGTTGAACATCGTCGGACCGCTTCCGGCGGCAAAAGCCGTCTGAACGAGCTCGATGAGCTTTGCGGCGCCCTGTCGCGTTACGTTTACCGTGACGTTCGGGTGAGCTGCAGTAAATTCCTGAATGTAGCGGTCTTCAAGCTTTTGGCGGTTAGCATCTTCATGCGTCCAAAACTCGATGGTGACGGCTTCGGGCTTTTTGTTGCACGAAGTCACCATGAGCGCTGCGGCGGCGATCGCGCACAGCATCATCATTTTTTTCATGTTTTTTTTCCTCCATACTTTGGAAAAGCTATATCCGAATAAGTATACTACAAGAACGAAAAACGCGCAAGAAAAAATTAAAAATTAAAATTGAAGCTAGAATTTTTTTCCCGCTGTCGATACTTGCTCTTTTCCGAGCGAAGCGATTTTTTGCAGCGTCTGTGCAGCGTACGCTCTCACTTTTGCGTCGTACTCGGGATACAAAAGGCGGGCGAGTATGTCTTTACCGTGCCGATAAAAGGCGGGGCGCCCCATAAAGCGGCATATCGAAAAGACTGTATCACACATGGTTTGTAAAAGCCGTGTATTTTGTGCGGGTATCGTACGGAACGCTTTGTCGAGCGAATCGAGCATGCTGCCTGCAGGATCGTATGCACATTCTCCTGCCTGTACGATGAGCGTCGGCAAATGTACGCCGATCCCTTCGGCATCGATGAGGCGCGCGATGATTTCGCTTTCGGTGCTCGTCCCGAATCGTGAAAGCTGCTTGAACATCGCGTCGGTACCGGCGACGTCTTCGATAAAAACAGAACGCTTCGCGCGCCCTCCTGCAGATGCATTTGCAATCGCCGAACGGTAAGCGTCGCACGCGCTGCGCAATTCCGACATCCACGATTTTTCAAGCGGTCCGTACATGCCGCCGTCGAGCGCCGCCCGTCGTTCGCTTCCGGTCAATCCCGTATCGAGTTTTCCTTCGATGTCATACATATCGTACAGTGGAGTCTCTTGTGCAAAAAATGCAGTGTAATTTCCTCGATCCTGTTTTTGCAGCTGTCCGCCTCCGACATTCTGTACGACGCGGAAACCCGAAATCGTCCACGATTTTTTGCACACGATAAGGTAGCCGCTTTCGGTATATAAAAGATAATTCCACGGATCGGAGGCGCCGTTCATGTCGGGGAGGCGTACGCTCCATACGACGCTTTCGCGTTCGGTGCAAAAGACCGCGCCGTCTGCGTCCGCAAACGCCATACCGCGCAAAAAGGGCTTGACGTATGAAATGCGCGAAACGTCGATGCCGGAAACGCGGTAATGCGTTGACGCTTCTCCGTCGGACAATTTATAAAACGTGACGGCGGCGTCCCCTCCCGCAGGTTGCACGAGCGCGGCTCTCGTCGCCGAATAGGGGATAAAAAAGCTGCCGTCGTTTGCGGGAAGCGGAAGTCCTTCCTGCGTTCGGGAAAGCGCCCACTTTGTCGTCGTTTTATTTTTGCCGTCGAGTGCGCACAGTCCCGCGCCCCCCGATTTCAGCGTCACAAGGATGCCGCCTTGCGGGGAGGAAACGCAGGATGCGACGATCCCGGTAAACGCGAATTTTTCCATCACTTCCCCGAACGGTGATATGCGCAGCGCAGCAGTTCTACCGTTGTCGGGTTTTGAGAGCAGGACGACGACGCTTCCGTCGGGCAGTTCCTGTATCGATTTCGTATCCTGTTCTTCGGTTCGGATATGCCACTTGCACACGCCCTTGATACCGTAGCACGCGATGTCGGTTTTTCCGCGCACAAAGATGCGCGCATCCCGCCCGATAAAAGGAGAAGCTGCAAGCGTAAAGGGTACGCGAACCGACCACAGCGGAAGCCCTTCGGGATTTAAAAGCGTGAGCGTATTGCCGCGGAAAACGGTTAAAAGAAAATCGCCGTCGAGTACCGTGAGGTAGGGGCTGATCCTGCCGCCGAGTTCCTTTTGCCAGAGGACGGTGCCGTCGTCGCTTGAAGCATACACCGTGCGGCCGTCGGTGAGGACTGCAAAACCGTAGGAAGTCGCCTGCGGAGGAGCGATGATTTTACCGTTGAGCGTCAATGTCCAATTCGGCTCTTCGGTAGAAAAATCGCGCAGAGCAGTCGTACGGCTTTGTGAAAAAAGTGCAGTTCCGGCAGAAAGTATTAAAAAGAGTGTGATATTGTATAAAAATTTAGACGGTTTTTGCATTCTGTCTACCTTTATCGACTTCGTTTTTCAAAGATTGCCAAGCTTTCGATATGGCACGTATTCGGATAAAAATCGAGCAGCGAAAGAGAGGCGAGACTGTAGCCCGAACGGATGAGCTTTGCCGCATCCCGCGCGTGAGTTGCAGGATCGCACGAAAGCGAGCGTATGTGCCCGATGCCGCTTTTGCAAAGCCGCTCGCACACTTCTTTTTCCATTCCGCTCCTCGGCGGGTCGATGACGGCGGCATCGAAAAGAGGTGCCGTTTTTGCAAAATCGCGTACCCACGCTTTTCCGCTTACGCCGAAACTCGCGTGCCGTTTTCCCGCCATATTTTGTTCGGCAAAGACGAGGGCGTCGCGGTTGTGTTCCACGAGCGTTACGTGTTCGAACGTATCCGCAAGGAAAACGGAAAAGGTACCGCAGCCCGCATACAAGTCGAGCGCGTTTTTTCCCGAAAGACCGTCGCATACTTTTTCGATTGCGCGCTCGAGCACATCGATATTTGATTGAAAAAATCCCCGCACGTCAAAGCCGATTTCTTTTCCGCAGAGGGCGATTTTTACCGCCGTATCGGGCGATGCGAGCGTTCCCGAAAAGCGCTTCGGAGGCGTTTTTATTTTTTTCCCGTGCACGTTTTGCGCCGCGGTTTTTACGGCTTCTTTTGTATCTTCCTCTCTCGTACACAGAGCGGAAACGACCTTTTTACCGTTTTCTCCCGATCGCACGACTTTTTCGTCGCCGAATATGCGGAGGAGGCCGCGCGGACGATTTTCGAAAGCCGTTTCGGAAAGCCACGCGTTCACTTCATCCGTTGCAACGGTGCAATGCGTTACGGGCACGATCGATTTCGCATCGCGCGCGACAAGCCCGCCGTCGTGCAGCAAAAACCGTGCGCGATAACCCGAACTTTTTCCCGCAATCACATCGATTTCCGGTACATCGATTCCTGCACGCGAAAAGCAGTCGGCGAGCACCGATTTTCGAAGCTCCCGCTGATACGCGTTGTCTATGTGCATCATATTGCAGCCGCCGCAGATTCCGTAATACGGGCACGAGGGGATCCGCCTGTGAGGCGACGGCACGAGGATGCTCACGATCTTCGCTTCATCGTAATCGCGTTTTGAAGAGATGATTTCGATATCGAGCGTTTCGCCGGGAATCGCATAGGGGATAAAAATCGCTTTTCCGTTTACCCGCGCAATGCAGTCGCCTCCGAACGCAAGTTTTTCCGCCGTAACGCTTATAGGCATATCGTATAATGATAGCGCGAAACGCAGCCCTTTTCAACGCGAGACGCAGGCGGTCGAAAATGTAAACGGTTTTCAAAGGTTCCTTTTGCAACGCGCCGTTTAGGTTGGTTTTTTACGTCAGTAAATACGCACGGCGCGACGGTCACAGGCCATGCATGCTCATAGTCTGTCCTATCACCCGTAGGGTTTCCGATATTCGGACGACAGTATATGTTTGACCCGTTCGATAAAAAGTGTTATGATTTTCGAAAGCTCTTTCGGAAGTTACAGCTTTTTGCAAAAGTTTTTTATGGAGGAAATCTATGAAAAAGAAATTGATCGCGGTTTTTGCGGCTGTCGTCGTATCTGCAAGCGCGGGGTTGTTTGCCACGGGGATCGGCCCGCAGCTCAACTTCGATCCTGTCGCGACCCGTTTTATCACTCCGCCCGCATGGGGTCTCGCATGTTCCGCCAAATTCGACAACATCCCGCTGTATTTTGCCGGCATATTCGATATAGCACCGCATTTTTATAAGGACGATGACGGAGCTGCCGTCGCGACCGCACGGCTCGGTCTGCAAGTTACGGCCGACTATTGGTTTATGAATCCCGAAATCATAGGCCTGTGGCGATGGTTTTGGGGCGTCGGCGGTGCGGTCAGAACCGATTTTACGGCGAACGGAAAAAATTTTTATCTGTCAACCGGCCCCCGCGTTCTCGCAGGCATGAATTGGCATTTTGCCGACGGCTTTTTGGAACTGTACGTGCAGCAGGCGATCCAGCCGGAACTGCAGTTTGCGTTCGGTGAAGACGGTAAAGCAAACGGCGTTTTCTATATACCCGTCTACTTTCCGAGCAGCGTCGGCTTGCGCTTTTGGTTTTAACTGCTGAAATTAATAATTATTAATTTCGTATGAACCCGTGTTGTCCGTGCCGAGCGCTTCGGCGAGGCGGGGCAGCACGGCGTCGAGTTCGTCGTCTATCTTCCACGGAGGATTCACGACGAGCATACCGCTTCCGTAGAGGCGCGGCGGTTCGGAGCGTTTCACATCTTTCAATGCCGATTCGCGGTGCGAGTTTTCGGTGTTTACGCATAAGAGTGCATCGAGTATGCCTCTTTCGGTTTTTCCGCCTTTTATTTCGGCGATTATCTTTTGCTTCATCGCATCCCGTTCGATTTTTTTTACCGCGACGAGCGGATACCAAAGCACAAGTGTTGCACTTGCCCAGCGTTTATGCGTTTCGATAAGCGCGTTTGCCGCTTTTTCCCAGTCGGACGCATCTTCGTAACTCGGATCGCAGAACACTATGCCGCGCTTCGTTTTCGGAGGCGTGAGCGCGCGGAGCGCTTCGAATCCGTCCCGGTGATGGATGTGCACCGCGGGCGAGTTTTCGGCATTTGCGGCGTTTAAGCGCATATTGCGCTGCAGCGCGCCGATTTCATCAGGGTGCAGTTCGGAGAGTATGAGACAGTCTTTTGCCCGCATAAAAGCGCGCTCGATTTCCGGAGAGCCCGGATAAAAGCCCGCATCGAGGCAGGCTTTTGCAAAGTGAAAGTATTTTTGAAAATCGATAAAACCGCTCGGGCATTTCGATAAAAGCAATTTCCGTAAAGCCGACTCGGACGATTTATGTGACGGCTGCGAATCGTCATGCGATATCGCGGATGACTCCGGGGCAGGCTGCTTGCGATCGGGGGACTGTGCTTCCACGTATCGAGCCGCTTCGAGCAATTTCAGAATCCCGCTTTGCGCGTCGAGCGTTTTTTGTGCACGCTCGTCATTCAAATCGTAGCGCGCGGATCCTGAGTGCGTGTCGATGACGGTGTACGGCGTTTCTTTTGCGTTAAAGCGTTCGAGCAGCATGACGAGGAGCGTGTGCTTGAAAACGTCAGCGTGATTTCCCGCGTGAAAAGCGTGCCGGTAGCTCAGCATATTATTTCAGCGAATCGATTTCCGTAAGCCATAAGGCAGCGCTTGCGTCGCTCGGCATGCGCCAGTCGCTCCGCGGGGAGAGACTTACCGAGCCGACTTTTGCGCCGTCGGGCATGCACGAACGTTTGAACTGCTGCGAAAAAAAGCGTTTGTAAAATATGCGGAGCGTGCGGAGCTTTTCTTCGTGCGTGTACGGGAGAGAGGCTTTGTCCGCGAGAAATAAAATTTTTGCAGGCGAAAAACCGAAGCGCAGCGTATAGTATAAAAAGAAATCGTGGAGTTCGTAGGGACCGAGAATGTCTTCGGTTTTTTGCGAAAGGGCTCCCCGTTCGGAAGGAAGCAGTTCGGGACTCACAGGGGTTGCGAGGATATCGTTTAAGACAGCCGAAAGATTTTTATTGTCCGTACTGTCCGCGCAAAATCGCACCAAGCGGCGGACGAGGGTTTTCGGAACCGAGCCGTTGACGCCGTACATCGACATATGGTCTCCGTTGTATGTACACCAGCCGAGCGCGAGTTCCGACAGATCGCCCGTGCCGACGACGATGCCGTTTATTTTGTTCGCGATGTCCATGAGCACTTGCGTGCGCTCCCGCGCCTGAGCGTTTTCATACGCGGCATCGCGTACGCTTTCGTCCTGACCGATGTCGCGGAAGTGGACGCGCACCGCTTCGGCGATGTTGATCTCCGTGAGGGTAACTCCCGTCTCCTTTGCAAGTGCGCATGCGTTGCGGTAAGTCCTGTCGCTCGTGCCGAAGCAGGGCATCGTAACTGCACGGATCCCGCACGCATTTAAACCGCAAAGATCGAATGCACGGACGGTGACGAGAAGGGCGAGCGTCGAATCGAGACCGCCCGAAAGACCGATCACGGCATTTTTTACGCCCGTGTGGCGCATCCGTTTTGCAAGACCTTCGGCCTGTACGGTAAGTATGTCGTTCCACCGTTCGCTTTGCCCGCTTTCGTCGTTCGGAACAAAAGGCGAAGCGTCGATCGTTCGGAAAAGCGGGGTATTTTTTGAAAAAGCTTTTGCGCGGGATAAAAGGTCGACGGAAATTTTCCGGTACGACCGCGTATTTGCGTTTGCCGCAGAGTCCGAAAACGTCGTATCTTTCCGCCGCTCTGAAGCGAGCCGCTCGATGTCGATATCGGCAAAACAAATTGTATCGTCGAACGATTTCGATTCGGCGATGATCGTTCCGTTTTCGGCGATGATCTTGTGAGAAGCGAATACGGCGTCCTGCGTCGATTCTCCGTGTCCCGCATCGGCATAGACATAGGCGCACAGTGTACGTGCCGACTGACTTTTGACGAGGAGCCTGCGGTATTCGGTTTTGCCGACCGTTTCGGAGCTCGCCGAAAGATTTGCGATGATCGCGGCGCCCGAAAGCGCGTGGTATGAAGAGGGCGGCAGGGGCACCCGAAGGTCTTCGCCTATTTCCAAAGCGATCGCACAGCGTTCATCGTCCGTATCCGAGATAAGGATATCGCATCCGAACGGGACGGCCGAATGAGCTTTCGAAAAATATACCGTTTCGGCATCGGCATTTTTTTTCGGCGAAAACCATCTCCGCTCGGAATATTCTCCGCTGTTCGGAAGATAAGTTTTCGGCACGAGCGCGAGAATTTTTCCGGCAAAGATAAAAGCCGCACAGTTGTACAGAGATCGGCCGGATGCGAACGGAAGACCGACTGCGATGAGAATCGGAAGGGAAGCCGTCTTTTTTGCGATGCGCTCCGTTTCGCGGATCGCCGCCTCTTGGAGCGTCGTTTGCAAAAAGAGATCGCCGCACGAATATGACGTTACGGCGAGTTCGGGAAATACGATGAGGGATGCACCCTGTGCACCCGCTTTTTTGCATGCGTCTATGATGCGATTTGCATTTGCCGTACAGTCCGCAACGACGGTTTCGGGACTCGCCGCCGCCGTACGAAAAAATCCGTAATTCATACGCACAGTGTAGCACCCGAAAGCTAAAAGCGCAATGCAGCTGTTGCCGCGCGAAACGGATTGCCGCCTGAACCTCGACTTGAGCATAATCTTATGTATTTAATAAATGTAATATCTCTCTTATCTGTTTACCTGAATAAAGAGCGATCGGAAATTTTATTATTGTATTTTCAGTTTTTATTTTCATTGATAATACCGTATGACCGCGGCTCCACCAACCTTTACAAAAATGTCCGATTTTAGCTTCTTTTATCATGTCAATTTTAATTACATATATAATCCTAAACCATTCTTTTACGTACAGAGTATTTTCTTTTATAAAAAGCCTGTTTCCGAAAAAATTAAAAATAAATATTAGTGAAAATGCGGTATATACTATACAAGCTCCAAAATGGAAGATCGAAAATTGTTTTATCAAATCATAAACGGCATAAGGGACAAGGCAAATCATAAAAAGGCCTGTCATTAAACTTATTATTCCGTGTGTATTTTTGGGGAAATATTTTTTTTCCATAATTTTAATTTCCGTTCAGTTTCTATACTTTTATCCGGCCTGCAGGGCTGTACGTCTATCATTGTTTTAACCCGAAAATCAGCTTGACGGCATGTCGGCTATGAAGTTTTGTTAGGCTTTACAATTCGCTTTATAGAATTCATATGATTTGATATATGATTCTATAATCCAATCGTATCCGTTTATATTTCGACATTTTATCAATGTTTCATAAAAATCGTCAAATCTTTTGTTTTCAAAATATAATAGCGCAAGTTCAAAATTAACAGATACGGCTTTCGGATTGAATCCGCAGATAAACTCTAAAACATCGATTTCTTTTTCAAGCAGATAGTCTTTGTAGGCTTCTTTAGAATAAAAAGTTTTCAGATAATCCATAGC
>NZ_JAFEVM010000090.1:0-1463 GCF_016901105.1 Treponema sp. Marseille-Q4523
ACTTTTATTTTTCATCAACTACAACTCCTTTATCGGTGTATGACAACACTTCATTTGCAATTGCATTTATTTGTCTTTGATCTGGTTTATTATTAAATCTTGTAACTCCAACTTCAGCAGCTGTGGCATAAGCTACAGTTTCAGGTTCATTTGAATTTATAATTACTCCGTCTGGTGTTTCGATTATTATTGCAGCAACAACATTTATTTTATAAATATCGCTATCAAGTTTTTCACAGGTTGCAATTATCATCGTTTTTGAAAAGACAGAAGGATGCGCCCTCTCTTTTTTTACATTATCAATTGCCTTATCTAACGCTTTTGACAATGTTATGGTTTTATTAGATAAAAGATTTATATTCCATATAACACCGTTATTTGCTATTACCATAGGCTGCATATATGCTCGTCCTGAATATAAAAAGCGCTTATTGTTTAGCGCTACTTTTTCTGCGCTGTCTTAATAAGAAACCTTCCATCGGGGTCTATATAGCGTACCGGGTTATTTGCTGCGTAGGCATACAAATTGCAATATGGTTGCCGAACTTGCGTTTTACGCCGAATTTCCGCCGTATTTAACAGCAAAATCCGATTTTTTTGCGGCAAATAATAATTTTTCGTAACGCAACAGCTCATTTCCGCTCCGAAATCCGCTTTTTACTCCGGAAAACGCCTGAAATTCGGGCATTTTCCGAAGCACTCATACATATCCCTATTTGTAGGACTAACATCCGGTATCTTTCGTAACGCGGAAAACACCAGATGTGGGGGCTTTTTAATCGATTGCCACACTATTAAAATACAAATCATCCGGGCAGATATCCTGGCCGTCAGGCCATTCGATGTTAAAACCGTTTGTTTTTATCCGAGAAAAATATGATATATCTTTCAGCATTCCGAACCAAGAGCCTTTTATATACGGTTTTACATCAAATGATTTTTTTTCGCCGTTATTAAATTCTAATACAAGATTGTAATCGTCTCTAGGAATTACTTTAGTTACTGTCGGTCTTAACATAATTTACTCCTACCTTAACGGTTCGATTTTAAAGAACGGTTCCCCTTCCTCAAGAAGTTTCCAATTAGCTTTTAGTTCTTCTTTATGAATCTCTATCCACGCTACAACAAGTTTCATCTTCGAATTTTGGATAGTTCCTTCAAGTTTTTCACCATCAAAGGAAAATACGGATTCGT
Organism: Treponema sp. Marseille-Q4523; assembly: GCF_016901105.1. Taxonomy (NCBI): domain Bacteria; kingdom Pseudomonadati; phylum Spirochaetota; class Spirochaetia; order Treponematales; family Treponemataceae; genus Treponema; species Treponema sp. Marseille-Q4523. The sequence continues at coordinate 1,195 of NZ_JAFEVM010000090.1, forward strand.
CATCACCGCAGATTACATGAATATGCGGAACATGGTGTTTTCCTCCTCTTTCACTTTGCATCCTGATTATTATACCATAAAACATGGAAAGCACCGGCATTGCCTTCTCCTCTTAGTTATTATACCGCAATTTTAATCGCTTTTGTTAATACAATCAATGAAATAATAATACCGTAAAGACAATAAAGAAACCTATCCAGAATATATATTTGTATATACGAATAATTTTATAAATCTTTGATACATAAAGATTTTCCGATTGTCGGAGT
>NZ_JAFEVM010000091.1:0-1434 GCF_016901105.1 Treponema sp. Marseille-Q4523
CTCATATAGACATTTATAAAACAGGGAAAATATGGGTGCTTGAAAATCAAAAAAAGGACATACAAACGCGGTTTTTTGAATAAAGGATTTTTTATTCAAAAAAATGCAGGTCGTTCCACTGCCGTTCGTGGTCATTGCGTTCTCTGTGCTCGTGCCAAAAAGAAGCTCTGGCAAGGGTGCAAAAAAATTAAGGTACCGCGATATACCGCAAAAAACATTTTACAATTCGCCATTGGTGCATTATAATAAACCGGTTTGCAAGAAATCTTCTGTAAGATATTCCCATGAACTGTTTTGCAGTTTCGTTCTTTGACAATTCAGCAGCGGCTCAAAATCATGGCGTTTGAGCTGCAAAGCCGCTTACGATACGCGCTATGTGTATGGTGCTGATGCCTTGGGTGCCGAAGGCACGCTAGATAATAATTTCCGCTTACGCAAACGGCGCGCTTGCGCGACGTACGGAAACCGCGCTGCCAAATGGACGATGTCCAATTCGAGCGAGACGCTGTATTTCAACACGATGTGGACGTGGCACACGGATAAAGGATTGCGCGACGGGCAGTATTCGAAACACATATACTTAGGCGAAACGCGGGTCGTCACGAAGCAGACGAGTAAACTCGAAGCAAGCTACGGACAGAGCGACGAGTGGCATCATCAGTATTACTACCACCCCGACCACTTGGGAAGTGCACAGCTCATCACCGACTACGAGGGCAATGAGTACCAACGGATAGAATACACGCCGTACGGGGAGCTGTGGGTAGAGAAAAAGACGGAGAACGAAGAAGGGCTGCGGTACTTGCCGTACAAGTTTACGGCGAAGGAGCAGGACGAAGAAACCGGCTTATACTACTACGGAGCACGGTACTTGGATGCGAAGTACAGTCGGTGGCTGTCAACGGATCCGGCGGTTGGGGAGTATATACCACAGGCTCCCATAAGTGATGAGGCGAAGAAGCATAACGAGAAGCTGCCGGGCATGGGTGGTGTGTTCAACGTCGTAAACTTCCAGCTGTATCACTACGCGGGGAATAATCCGGTGAAGTATACCGATCCGGATGGGAGAGAAACTGGCATACCCCGTTTTGATGAACAAAATTATATAAAGCATCAAGTTAATGCCGTAGGAGCAAGCTTGTATATTGCTTTTAGACAAAGTTTATCTTACATAGGGAACTTTTTTTCAAATTTTTTTACAGGTAAGGGTGATGTTGGACTGGTAACATCTGGTTCTGCTAAAATTGGAGATTTGTCATATAGTTGTACAGTGACAGGTACTGTAAAAAAAGGTTTTTCAATCGAATTTGATAATTTAAATGATATAGGCCTTGCTGCACTTCAAAATGTATTTAATGAATCTCCAATAACATTGAATGTTGATGGTATTTCTGTTCAATACAAAATTGCTAAAGCAACTGTATCTGTAAATTC
>NZ_JAFEVM010000011.1:0-76760 GCF_016901105.1 Treponema sp. Marseille-Q4523
GGGAAGAAGGTATCGATAACGGCGATAGCGCGGAAGATGGCAAAATTATTGTATTTAATAATGAAAAATAAGGGGATGGAATATAAACAACTGCCTGCCCGTGTCTTACAAGCGGGCTAGAGCAAACGTGTAAAACAAGGGATTACAGGGACGGGGAGCGGTCAAGTGTGGAAGAAAATCTAAAAAGTTTTACTTTTCCGCTTGACAAAAAACATAGGAGTTCGAGGCTCGGTTTTTCGGGTATCGTCATAAAGGCATCGGAAAGACGGAGAGTCGTGCTTTCAGGATAATCTTCTTCGCCGTTATAGAACACGTAAAACTCAGGTGTAGGGATTTTTTTCAGGTACTTGAGATAACGGTCTCGAGGATTTTGAATGCGCTCGTAGAGGCGAGCGGCGTACTGCAGAAATCGCAACGGCATATTCGCGTTGATTGTAGATTGGTGTTCTACGAGGGCGATGATTTTGCCGTCTATGAGATAAGCGACGTCGTTCCGAAAAGCCATATACATAACCTGTTCAAGGCGGAGCGCCTTGAGCTCCGTAGGCGCGTCAAGGTGAGTATCGTGGAGCGCGTTGTAGAGCGAGAGAAAGTTCGCTTTTGCATTTTTATCTTCGCCGAAAAAGTCGACGAAAACCGAATCTTTGTACCGACGATTGTGTTTTGCCATAAGACCTTCCTTAAAATGCGGCATTGCAGGAAGTATCAACTTCCGAAGATGCCGCATTCGTGCGCGTAAGCGCACATGCCTGCTATATAAATCGCGGAAATGTTACGATTTCGGAGTTTTTTCGGAGAAATTTTTGTGACGGCATACAGCCGTACGGCGGACGGGGCGTTGCGGGGTGTCCCCGCCGGAAGGGGCAGCGCGCAACGGAGTGCGCGCGAGGGGAAGGCTTTCCCCCTTAAATCCCGAAAAGATCTTATTCGATAAATAATTTTTAAAAACTTTAATTCGATTTACTTTTTTTCCCCTTTCCTATACAATAACGGATATCTATTCTATCGAAGGTATGCTATGTTCAAAATTCTTGAAAAGAGAGAAATTTCCGCCGGCGTCTACTACATGAAATTCGAAGCTCCCGAAATTGCGCGCAACCGCAAAGCGGGGCAATTCGTCATCGTGCAGCTCGACACGGATTACGGAGAACGCGTTCCGCTGACGATCGCGGATGCGAATGCGGAAGAAGGCTGGGTCGTGCTCGTCTTTCAGGCGGTCGGAGCGACGACGTATAAACTCGCGCAAAAAAAGACGGGGGATTCCATCGCTGCGGTGCTCGGGCCGCTCGGAAATCCGTCGGTTATCGAAAAGCGCGACGGGCCGGTCGTCGTCGTAGGCGGCGGTTTCGGAGTTGCGCCGTGTTATCCGATCGTGCAAGCACTTAAAGCTGCCGGCAATAAAGTGATTATGATCATCGGCGCGAGAAACAAGGATTTGCTTATCTTCGTCGATGAGATGAAAAAGGTTGCGGACGAAGTTATCGTCATGACCGACGACGGAAGCGCGGGCAGGCAGGGGCTTGTCACGGTACCGCTCGATGAGCTCTGCAAATCCCAGACGCCGCCTGCGGAAGTCATCGCGATCGGACCTCCCATTATGATGAAGTTCGCCGCAAAGACGACGGAAAAATACAATATCCCGACGGTGGTGTCGCTCAACACGATTATGATCGACGGTACCGGTATGTGCGGCGGCTGCCGCGTTACGGTCGGCGACGAAACGAAATTCGTGTGCGTGGACGGGCCTGATTTCGACGCGCATAAAGTCGATTGGGACAATATGATGATGCGCATGGGCACGTTCAAAGCGCAGGAACAGGAAGATTTCCACAAATGCAAATTGGAAAGCGTGATCGAGCAAAAAGCTTAATCGTAAATTTTTAATAATTTCCTGCAGAAGTTTTATAGAGGACGATAATCATGACGGAATATATTTCAGCAAATGAATTGGAAGCGCAGGCGAAAAAGGAATTCGATGAAATCGAACAGAAGATAAAAGCGGCACCTCTTTCTCCGAAAGACCGCATGGCGATCCCGCTTCAGGAAATGCCTGTCGCGGAGCCGAAAAAACGCGCGCGCGAAATGGGCGAAGTAGCGCTCGGCTATACGAAAGAGATGGCGATCAACGAAGCGAACCGCTGTCTCCAGTGTAAAAACGAACCCTGTGTCGCAGGCTGCCCCGTCGGCATCGCGATCCCGCAATTTATCGCGGAAATCCAAAAGGGAGATTTCAAATCCGCAGTCGATACGATTAAATTGACGAACCTTTTGCCGGCTATCTGCGGCCGCGTGTGTCCGCAGGAAAAGCAGTGCCAAAAAGAATGCACGGTCGGAAAGATTCATAAAACGGTCGACAAAGCGGTTTCGATCGGACGGCTCGAACGGTTCGTCGCGGATTGGGAACGCACGCACAATAAGACGACGCTGCCGGCGGTCGCAAAAGCGACGGGCAAAAAAGTCGCTGTCGTCGGATCGGGTCCCGCGGGGCTTACGGTCGCGGCCGACTGCGCGAGAGCGGGTCACGACGTTACCGTATTCGACGCGTTCCACAAAGCCGGCGGCGTCATGCTTTACGGCATTCCCGAATTCCGTCTTCCGAAAGACATCGTCGCAAAGGAAGTCGAAAATCTGAAAAAGATGGGCGTCAAATTCGAAATGAACTTTCTCGTCGGACGCACCGACACGCTCGATCAGCTTTTGACGGAAAAGGGTTTCGACGCCGCCTTTATCGGCACGGGCGCGGGGCTTCCGAAATTTCTCAATATTCCGGGAGAAAATCTCATCGGCGTATTCAGCGCAAACGAATACCTTTCGCGTGCCAATTTGATGAAAGCGTATATGAAGGGTACTGCCGATACGCCGTATTACGAAGCGAAAAACGTCATCGTCGTGGGCGGCGGAAACGTCGCTATGGACGCTGCACGTATGGCGCTCAGGCTCGGCGCGGAACACGTCAGCATCGTGTACCGCAGAACGCGCGATGAAATGCCCGCTCGAAAAGAAGAAGTCGGTCACGCGGAAGAAGAGGGCGTCGAATTCCGCTTCCTCGAAAACCCGATCGAAGTGCTCGGAATCGAAAGCGAAGACAAAGCGCTGAACGGTCGCGTGCGCGGTATCAAAGCGCTGCGATACGAACTCGGCGAACCCGACGCATCGGGCAGACGGAGCCCCGTCGCGATTCCGGGAAGCGAACACGAAATCCCGTGCGATGCGGTCATCGTCGCCCTCGGCAACGGCAGCAATCCCCTGCTCGTTCGCACGACGCCCGGCCTCGATGCGGATAAACACGGTCACATCGTCGTCGACGACAAACAGGCGACGAGCAAAACGAAAGTGTGGGCGGGCGGCGACATCGTGCTCGGAGCGGCAACGGTCATCCTCGCCATGGGCGAAGGCAGAAAAGCGGCTGCGAGCATAAACGAATATTTGGCCGGCTGACGAATCACACGAAACGGCAGGGCTGCTGCCGGGAAGGCTGCCGATTTTTTACGTTATATGTTATTTTTTAGAGAATATAGTTTCGGTGCGGCTGCCCTGCATTCGCTCTAATAGTGCGGGCATCCGCTGCCGATACTATAGATATGGCTGAACGGAATACAAAAAAGAAGAATACGGGATTTGCATTTGCGTGCTGGCTGCTCGTCGCGCTTATTCTGCTCGTATTCTTTTTTGTTAAAAAAGATACCATACTTTCAAATCTGCAAAACACCGATTTTTTCGGCCGCGTGTTCGGAAAGACACCGGAGTTCGTTCAAAACCACGAACAAAAACAAAATCCGAAAAGCGGCGGCGACGCATTTCAAATAGATATTTTACCTGAAGCGAATTCGACCGAACCGTCCGTCATTGAAAATAACCGCTCGAACCTTGCAAAGCAAAACGAAAGCACTGTACAAAAACCGACATCGGCACCCGACGCACAAAAACCTGCCGATCGGTCGAATGCCGAAAAAAGCGGTGAAACAAAGGCGGATGAAAAGCCGAAAACCGAAAAAGGCGATGAAGCGAGGACTGCGGAAAAACCGAAAGCGGATACACGGAACGCCGACAAAACGCAAAGTCCGAAAAACACACCTCAACCTGCAGCAACGATAGACGTGCCGCTCTGCTTCGTCGTCATCGGATCCGACGGGTCGGTAAGCCGTCAAATCGTAACGCGCAAATTGCCGAAGTCGGATTCTCCGCTCACCGATACGCTGAACTCACTTTTAGCCGGCCCCAGCGCGGAAGAAAAATCGCGCAATACGATGACGCTGATCCCTTCGGGCACAAAGCTGCTCGGCGCTTCGGTAAAAAACGGCATCGCAACGCTCAATTTCAGCGAAGCTTTTTCATTCAACAGCGTCGGCGTGCAGGGCTACCTCGCACAGCTCATGCAGATCGTCTACACGGCGACTTCGTTCAGCACCGTCAACAGCGTGCAGTTTATCATCGAAGGGCAGCGCGAAGATTATCTCGGAAGCGAAGGTACGTGGATAGGCTCACCGCTTTCGCGTTCGAGTTTTTAGAAGGTTTAAATTGAACGTCTGAGATAGCGCCGTTCAATTTAACTTCGAGTTTCGGACGAAGCCGAAACATCGCTTATTAACTGTGCGCTCTCGCGCACGAATTGCACGGCTCCTAAATCCGAAGATTTACTCGCCGTATAATTTTAAGGAAGGTTTAAACGAGCCGCTAAAATAGCGCGTCTCGTTTAACTTCGAGTTTGCCTTTCGGCAAACGTCGCTTATTAACTGTGCGCTTTCGCGCACTAATTGTACAGCTCCCAAATCTGAAGATTTACTCGCTGTGCAATTTTAAGGAAGGTTTAAATTGAACGTCTGAAACGGATCGGCCGCCGAAACCCCGCCTTAGGTATAATGAACTAATTATACCTCTACATAGGTTTTCGGCGCTGCCCCCCTGTATTACACCGGTAGCACGCATCAGAGATTGACATATCAGACATCGCATTTACCTGCGGCTTTTTTTTCTGTATACTTTTTTAACTATGGAAATGAAATGGGTCGTGCTCACGCTTGCCGTTATGATGTATGCGCTCGTCATCATCGTGCAGCATAAAAAAATCGTATTTACCTCGGCGTCGGCGCTCGTCATCCTGCTGCTGGGTGCGATATTTCCGGAAAGCATTTTTTCTTCCGGCGGAGTTCCGCTTCGCGCGTATCCTTTCATACACGCGTTCACATCGCTCGTCAACTGGAACGTGCTCATGATCTATGTGGGGAGCATGATAATAGCCGCGCTCTTTATCTATTCGCGGATGCCCGCGTATATTGCGGACATCATAGTGGAAAAAGCGCCGAACACCGGAATCGCAATCGTGCTCATCCTCGCGATGACCGGCGTTATTTCGATCTTCGTCGAAAACGTTGCGACAGTACTCGTCATGGCGCCGATAGCGCTTGCACTGTGCAAAAAGCTTAAAATCGATCCGACGTATTTTATGATAGGGCTTGCCGTCATGTCGAATCTTGAAGGGACAGCGACACTCGTCGGAGATCCGCCGTCGATGATCTTTGCAAGTTACGCGGGCTATACGTTCAACGATTTTTTCGTGCACGCGGCAAAGCCGTCGATTTTTTTCTTTATCCAAACGGGTATGATCACCGGCTGCCTGTATTTTTATCTGTTCTTTGCAAAGCAAAAAGAAAAACCCGATTTGGATAAAAGCGAAGTGATTTCGCCTCTTCCGTTCTTTCTCCTGCTTGCGATGATCTTCGGTCTGGCTGCGATTTCGTTTTTGCATTTCGATTGTGAATTTTTGTCGGGACTGTACGTGCTTACACTCGGCATTGCGGGTGTGCTGTGGTTCCGATTTGTACAGCGTCGACCGCCGCGAGAAACGTGGCTGCTTATCAAAGGACTCGATTGGGAAACGATCGCGTTTTTGATCGGCATATTTATCGTCGTCGGTGCAATTTCGGAAACGGGTCTGCTCTCCGATTTTGCGCATATCCTTGCACGCATTACCGGCGGCAATGTCTTCGTCGGCTTTATGCTGATCCTCGTCGTATCAGTCGTCATTTCCGGCTTTGTCGATAACGTGCCGTATATCATCGTCATGCTGCCGGTCGCCCAGACGCTCGCTTCACGGATGGATCTCGCCGCCGAATTGTATATGTTTGCGCTCCTCATCGGTTCCTGTCTCGGCGGCAATTTGACACCGTTCGGAGCGAGTGCAAATGTCGTTGCGATGGGTATTCTCAAAAGAGAAGGGTATCCGGTCAATTTTGCCGGTTGGCTTAAAACAGGAGCGCCCTTTACGATTTTAACGACTGCCGCCGCCGCTGCTGCGCTGTGGTTTGTGTGGGCGTAACATACGATAGAATATTTGCGGGTTGTGTAAACTTTGCGCCGTCGAAAGCGCAGACGCCGGTCTCCGCTTGTGCGCACCGATAAAAAACCCCGATACGGGGCATCGGAGCGCAGCGAACGGCGTGAGCGCAGTAAACGAAGTCCTCGCCGAAAGTACAGCTTTATCAGCTTATACTTTCGACACTCACCATTCGACCGATTAATTTTTATTTTTTAATATATCGCGGATTTCTTCCAGCAGCACGATATCGGCGGGTTTGGCTGCGGGCGCTTCTTCTTTTTCTTCCTTTTTCTTAAAGCGCTCGAAAATTCTGACGACGGCAAAGATACAGATCGCGACGATTAAAAAATCGACGACGGTTTGAATGAAATTGCCGTATGCGACCGTCGCTTCGCCGATCTTTACGCTTAAACTCGTGAAATCGATGCCTCCGATCAACAGACCGATAAGCGGCATGATCATATCGTTGACGAGGCTCGAAATGATTTTGCCGAACGCACCGCCGATGATGACGCCGACCGCCATATCGACGACATTGCCGCGCGAAATGAATTTTTTAAAAGCCGTCGCTTCTTTTGACGCTGCGGAAAAACCGCCTTTCAAATTGAACTTGTTTTCCGAATTGTTTTCACTCATGAGATACTCCTCTTGCTTGCTTAATACGATAGCATCAGAATATGCTTTGTCGGGTGTTCTGTCAATGAGGGGAATTCATTGCTCGACGTACAAATATGATGTTTTACTGAACTTTAATAGCACGATTTTGAATTTCAGTGTACAATACAGATAATCACAGGAGGAGTGCTGTGCAGGAATTTTTAAATTCGAGTTATACTGCGCCGATGATAAAAAACGATGAGATGGAATCTATAATGAAAGTCTTTTGTAAAACCGTTACGGTACCGGCAAAAAAGCAATTTCTCGAACTTGGAGATATGCTCGACGGCGTCTATTATATAGCGTCGGGAAGGACAAAACACTATATTCTTGAAGAAGGCGGGGCGGAAAAAATATTATATTCTCTGAGCGCCGGCTGGTTTTTCGGTGAAACACCCGTATTTCTCGGCGAACCGACGGGACTTATTTCGGAAGCAATGGAGCCGTCGATATTGTGGAAAATACCGTACAGCGCTTTTAATCGTTTGGTTGATGACAGTAAACCCTTTCGAGCCGCCGTTATAAATTGTATGTCGCGAAAAATGCTTATTTTGCGCCATGAAATTGAGCATCTTGTTTTTACGCCTTGTAAGCAGCGTATTTTACGCTTGCTCTGTTCTACGGCCGACACAAATTCGTGTGAAGATGACGGGTGGTATAATCTTTTGACTCATTACACGCAATATGAAATAAGCACTATCGTAGGAAGTGCCCGTGTAACGACAAGTAAACTTATTAATGAATTGTGTAACGAAGGCTTTATTCGTATCCTCAATCGTCAAATGCAGATTTCAAAACGTGCATATAAAGAATTCTTAAATCAATAAAAAATACTACAGCAATACCGATTATCCCAGATTCGAAGTTACAGTGTCGGCGACGTTCGCATATCTATAACGCAGTGAGCAGCGGCAGAATTCTCTCCAAATATATGATTTTTATATAATATGTAATGTAGCTTACACCTTATAGAAAGGACTTGCATCTGTAAAAATCGGATTTATCATTATTAATGATCAAAGACTATTTTCGCAAGCTTGATCTATGTAGGAGGAAATTATGATAAAACCAAGCGGATCGTTTGTTGCAATGCCGACGCCGTTCACGGAGGACGACCGGATTGACTTTAACGGATTTTCTACGCTCATCGATCGTCAAATTGCATACGGAACTTCAATGCTGTTTATTCTCGGCTCGGCAGGAGAGGTGACACTGCTCACCGTCGAAGAAAAAAAGAAGATCGTTCACGAAGTTATTAAAATGACGCAAGGTCGTATTCCCGTCTTTTTCAGCGCGGCATCCTTTACGACGGCGCAGAGCGTCGAATTTGCAAAGTATTGCGAAAAAGAAGGCGCCGATGGAGTTATCTTTACGGTTCCGCCCTATGTGCTTATTCCGCAAACTGCAGTCTTCGCGCACTTTGACGAATGCATGAGTGCGATCGGCATTCCGTGCGGTATTTACAACAATCCCTCCCGTCTCGGCGTGCTCGTCGAACCGGAGACTATAAAAAGACTTTCCGATTTACATCCGAATTTCGTTATCGATAAAGAGGCGATGCCATCCGTCGAACAGCTGGTACAAGTGCAGCGCTTATGCGAAGGAAAAGTAAAAATCATGTGCTGTGATTTCCCGAAATATTCGATCGTTATTCCGACGCTTGCGGTCGGCGGTACGGGTACTGCGAATATCGGCGGAAATATCATTCCCGAAGAAGCGGCTTTGTATTCGCGTCCTTGGACCGATATGGATATCATCGAATCGTCGCGGAAAGAATATTTCAAATGGTTCCCGTTGCTTCAGCAGCTGTATACGTTTTCGAATCCCATCGTTATCAAAGCGGCGCTGCGTATACTCGGTTTGCCCGGAGGGCATTTACGGAAGCCCTATCAAGAGTATACCGGACATCGTCTCGAAGAGCTTGAAAAGATGATGGACGAGATGGGCGTTATCGCAAAATACGGTGCAAAAAAATAAGCGGGAGTAATCGACAGTGGGTGAGAAAAAACGGCTTGTCGTAATCGGCGGAACAGCTGCGGGATTGAGCGCTGCGTCAAAAGCGAAGCGTTTAAATCCCGACTTGGACTGTACGGTTTTCGAAAAAACGGGATATATCAGTTACGGTGCGTGCGGTTTGCCGTATTTCGTGGGCGATATGATACGTGAGGTCGATGCTCTCATTTCCGTTTCCGCTTCGGATATGAGAGAAAAACGAGGTATCGAAGTGTTGATGCGGCACGACGTCGTATCGATAGACCGTGCGAAAAAGGAAGTTACGGTACACAATCTCGAAACGGGTGAGCGATCTGTATACGGTTACGATTACCTCGTGATCGCTACCGGTGCCGTTCCGATCAGACCCGATTTTGAAGGCGCCGACGCGGACGGCGTGTGTGTACTTCGTACCGTAGAAGACGGGATATTGTTAAAGCGGCGTGCGCAGCAATCCGAATCCGCATGTATCATCGGCGGCGGATTTATAGGACTCGAAATTTCCGAGCAGCTTGCATTGTTGGGATTGCACGTAACGGTATTCGAAACGTTGCCGCGTTTGCTTCCCTTTCTCCCCGAAGCGTTTTCCCGTATTGTGGCGGATGAACTGGCTGCGCACGGTATCGAAGTGCTGCTCGGTACATCGGTATCGCGCGTTGCGACGGAAAACGGAAAGGCGAAAGCGGTATGTACGGCGAACGGTCGCTCCGTTCCTTGCGATACAGCCGTCTTGGCTGTCGGCGTTCGGCCTGCCGTTGTACTTGCAAAAGAAGCAGGGCTTGCACTCGGCGTTAAAGGCAGCATTGTCGTGGATGCACAGCAGCGTACGAACGATCCTGCGATTTTCGCGTGCGGCGACTGTGCGCAGACGAAACATATCGTCACCGGCAAGGCTGCGTACGTTCCGCTCGGTACGGTAGCGAATAAAACGGGACGTACGGCAGGCAGTGTCATCGGCGGAGAAAAAGCATCCTTTCCCGGCGTACTCGGATCCATGGCGACGAAAGTATTTAATTGTTTTATTGCTGCGACAGGGCTTTCATTCGCAGATGCGAAAGCGTTTGGGTTTGACGCTGCGGAAACGGCGATCGAGAAATCGGACAAAGCGTCGTATTATCCGGGCGGAACGCCGTGCCGTATCAATCTCGTGTACGACAGAAAGAGCGGTCGCTTGCTCGGAGCTCAGGGAATCGGCAGCGAGTCGATTGCCGGAAAAATCGATACACTTGCGGCGTGTATAAGCGCGGAAATGACTGTCATGCAAGTGAATGATTTGGACCTCGTGTATACACCGTCGCTCGCGCCGGTGTACGATCCTGTTTTGATCGCAGCGAGTCAGGCGGTAAAACACGTAGGAGCGTGATATGCGAACTGTTGTAGATGTGGAGATCACTGCGGGAAAGGAAATCAAACGGGCGATTATCGATTTTCTGCTTGAAAATAACATAACGAATGCATATATCGTCGGGGCGATCGGTTCGGTTGTCGATGTGCGTATCGCTGCGCCCGTTACTCATGAGCTGCCGCTGCAGACGGTCGAAGTGCCGTACGGCGTTTCGGCGGAAGTCGTCGGTTTTACCGGAGAAGTATTGCCGTGGGATAAGGTCGATTCGCGCCTTGCCGCCGTGTACCCCGATAAATCGGATCCGGTTTTTGTTCACATTCATATAGCCGCTGCGATGGCCGGCGGACAGGTTTTCGGCGGCGGATTGCGCGACGGAAAAGCGTTTCGCGCTTTGCGCGTGTTTTTGCTTCCGCTGTAAATCGGCGGTTTGTATAAGGAGCAGGAAAAGATGAGTGAAAATCTGAAAAGGAAAAAAGGGATCGGAGAATTTCCCGATGTGTATGCATTGTTGTTTATTCTTTGTATAGCGGCGATGGTTTTGACATGGGTAATCCCTGCAGGTGCCTTTGACAGAGTAAAGGAGGGCAATCTCAATAAGGTTGTAGCCGACAGCTTCCGATTCATAGAACCGGCACGGCAAACGCCGTGGGACGTACTGCAGTGTATTTTTCAAGGATTTTTAAATTCTTCCCGTATTATCTTTATGATCTTTTTTTGCGGTGCCGCGGTCAGCATGGTTGAAGAGACAAAATCGCTTTCAACGATTTTCGGCATTATAGCACGGAGACTCCGCGGCAAAGAGATGATCGCTATTGCGCTGATTATGTATGCGCTCGCGCTCGGCAATACGGCGGGCGCATTTGGCAATATAGGCGTCGCGCTTATGCCGATCGGTCTCGTTATGGCGCATGCCATCGGCGGCGATGACTTTCTCGGATTTCTCATAATCTATTTCGGTCTCATGTCCGGATTCTCTATCGGGTTTGCCAATCCCGGTATTCTCGGCGTCGCTCAGACATTTGCGGAAGTTCCGATTTTTTCCGGGATGCCGCCTCGTTTGATTGCTTGTTTGGCGAATATCACATTTTTATATTTCGTGACTCTTTCGTATTACAGAACAATTAAACGAGATCCGACTAAAAGTTTGAAATATGAATATGGTCTTTCGACGGATCAATTTATGGGAAATAAAGAGACAAATGAGAACAGCGCGGCACCGCTTACCCTGACAAAACGACAAATTATTATCATCCTGTTTTTCTTTGCCGCGGTTATTTCGTGTGTAGCGCTTACGATTACATTAAAATGGGCGCCGTTACAGATCGGTTCTTGGTTTTTAGGGATTGCCGTCGCCGTGGGGATCATCTCCGGTTTCAGCATGAATGACATAGCGGCAAAATTTATTAAGGGATGTAAACCGATGGTTTACGCTTCGTTTGTTACAGGAATCGCGACCGCCATTTCGCTTATCCTCTCGCAAGGTCGCGTGATGGATACAATCGTGTATGCGCTCAGTTTACCGCTCAATAAGGCGGGTGCTGTCATCGGTGCGGGGTTGATGGTTGCAGTAAATGCGCTCATTAATATTATGATCCCGTCGGGTTCCGGTCAAGCGGCTGTCGTAATGCCGATCATGGTTCCTATTGCAGATATTGTCGGCATTACACGGCAAGTTGCGGTTCAGGCGTTTCAGTTCGGTGACGGACTTACAAATCTTGCAACGCCGATTAACGGACCGATGATGGGGTGTCTTGCCATCGCGGGGGTAGGATTTCCTCGATATATCAAATGGGCAATAAAATACATCCTTATCGAACTGGTCGTTGCAATAGTTATTACGATGCTTTTACAGGCGGTCGGATACAGGGGATATTAACAATAAAGCACCTCTAAAATCCGAGGAGCATTCCTAAAATGCATTGCCCGGAGGATACTATGATTGACTTTCATAAGGCAGTAGCCGATATAACGCCGGAAATTACTGCGATGCGCAATCACATACATGAAAATCCTGAACTGAGCATGAAAGAATATAAAACGTGCGCTTTACTCAGAGATTATATTGAAAAAAATGTTGCATACGACAGTTTGAAACCGATCGGAGAAACGGGGCTGTATTTTGAATTACGCGGAACAAAGCATGGAGCGGGAAAGACACTTTTATTTCGGGGTGATATAGACGCCCTGCCGATTCAGGAAGATCCGAATATGAAGCCCTGCAGTAAAATTCCCGGTGTCATGCATGCATGCGGTCATGACGTTCACGGAACGATCAATGTCGGAGCGGCAAGCATTTTGAGCAAGCATAAAGATTTGTTTTCCGGTACTGTAAGTTTTTATATTCAGCCGGCGGAAGAAATACTGTGCGGCGCAAAAATGCTTTTAGAAGATGCGGATATCGATTTGGACGGCGTTGATGATTTTGCCGCGCTTCACTGTTCACCGGAAATTCCTGCCGGTACGATCGGAACACGTTACGGTCCGATCCTGGCGAGTGCCGATGAAATAAAAATAACGGTACGCGGCAAGGGAGGACATGCAGCACATTGTCATACTGTTCGGGATCCTGTCGTGGCGGCGAGCGCTATCATTACTGCGCTGCAAACGCTTGTATCGCGAGAGACCAATCCTGCAAATTCCGTTGTCGTATCTATTTGCATACTCAAAGCGGGCGATGCTACGAATATCATCCCCGATTTTGTCGAACTGGGAGGCACGTTCCGTACACTCGATCCCGAAGACCGCGAACGTACGGCACAGGGTATAAAGCGCGTTGCAGAGTCTGTCGCTGAAGCATATCGTACGGAAGCCGAAGTGGAAATCAAATCCGGTGTACCTCCGTTTGTCAATACCGACGAATGGGTGGATAAAGTTTTTCGTGCGGGAGAAAAAATGCTCGGTAAAGGAAACACCCTAATGATGCCGTACGCGGCGATGGGGGGAGACGATGCTGCTATAATTAAGGGGAACCGGCCCGGAGTGTTTATTCGGCTCGGTTCTCGTACTCCCGGCGGTCTGTACGGTTCGTTGCACTCATCATCATTTTACAGCGATCCGAAATCGATTCCGACGGGGATGCTTACGATAATCGGTTTGGTCTCGGAATATTTCGGTTTTGAAGCATAGATAATTATATACACAGGAGGTTGTCTTTATGAAAAAGATCTTGGTCGGATTAAGCGTATTCTGTCTTGCCGTATCGTTTATCGCCGGTGCAGGAAACAATGACGGATCGTCGGGCGGATTTCCGAAACGGTATTCGCTCGGAACCAGTTCAAGCGGCGGTAATTTTTATCTGGTCGGCGGGGGATTGGCGACGATTATTAATAATGCATTGCCCTCTAAATTCGTTATCACGGCAGAAGAGACCGGCGGCTCGACTGCAAACCTCGCAATGATCGAAAGCGGTCAGGCGGAAATCGGGATTGCTATGACTTCCGCCCTTTATGAAGGCGCAAAGGGAACTGCAAAATGGACGAACGGAAAGCCGATGATGAAAGTACGCGGACTGGTTCCGTTGTATCCTTCATATATGACGATGTATACGCTTTCGACGAACAGTATTCGAAAGCTTACCGATTACAGCGGTAAAATCGTCGGGCTCGGATCGAAGGGAGCTGCGATGGACAGCGTGTTGCGTGCTGCGTTTGAATTGCTTAATATCAAACCCGCGGCGATTTTTAACGACGGACACGGTGCGACGGCAACCGCCGTTTCGCAAGGGCAAGTTGACGTTGCCGTTTTATTTTCATATCCGCCGTTTGCCGCAATCAGTGAACTTGAAGCGACAAAGAGTCTTCGCTTTATCGGATTAACTCCGGATGAACAGAAATTTTTTACAACTACGTATCCGTTTTACAGATCTGCAACGATGCCGAAAGGTTCCTACGCCGGCGTCACAGCAGACATTCCGACTGTTTCCGAGTGGAACATGCTTGTGTGCTCGGCGGACATCCCCGACGAAGAAGCTTATCTTTTGGCGAAAACGCTTTTTGAAAAAAATGCCGCATTGCTTACCGTTCATAAAAGCTTACAGTATTGCACGCCGCAAAATGTGCTCAATTTTAATATTCCTCTGCATCCGGGCGTCGTTGCGTATTTGCAGGAAAAAGGTATTTCCGTTCCTGTCGACTTGAAAAAATAAACCGGAAATAATGCGTCGCTGCGCCGGCCGATAACAGTGCAGCGACATTTATAGCAAGCCGATAACGAGGTCTTTTTTATGGAGCAAAAACGTTCTATCTATCACCGTGTGACGACGATTGGTATTCTTTGCGTTTCTTTGTTTGCCGTATTGCTTCATGTCGGCAATTTTACCGTCTTTACGCTTCCGAGTATTAAATTTTATGCATTTCATGTGATGCTCGGATTGGTGCTCGTCTTTTTGTATTATCCGCTTGAGCGTTCATTTCCCCGATCTCGTGCCGCAGTGTGCCGGCTTTGCAGAATCGTTGACCGGCTCATTATCGGTTTTATTATCACTATCAGTTTATATGTGATTATTAATTTTGAATCCTATTCTCAGGATATGCAAAATAATATCATCAGCGGAAAGATTTTTGTCTTCGGCCTTTTCTTAACAATTTTTGTAATGGAAGCCGCTCGCCGCGTTCTGGGATGGGTGCTTCCGTTGATCGGTATCGCCGCAATTATTTATGCGCTCATAGGTAATCGTATCCCCGGTTTGTTCGGAAATCGCGGGTATTCATTGCATCGCATTGTATTGGCATTGTTCAGCGACCGAGGTATATACGGTGTTCCGACGGGGACAAGCGCTTCAAACGTATATTTGTTTTTGATGTTTGCGGCGTATTTGAATGTGTCGGGAGCCGATGTCATTTTCCAAAATATTGCGATATCGCTCGCCGGAAAAAAACGCGGCGGACCGGCAAAGATTTCGATTATTGCAAGCGCATTTTTCGGGACGATTTCCGGAAGCTGCGTCGCAAATGTCGTTAGTACCGGCGCGTTTACGATTCCGCTCATGAAACGAAGCGGTTATTCGAACGCGACGGCCGGTGCCGTTGAAGCGGTTGCTTCTACCGGCGGGCAGATTATGCCTCCTGTTATGGGAGCGGCGGCTTTCATCCTTGCAGATATCGCAGGCGTTTCCTATGCTTCGGTTTGCATCGCGGCGATCATTCCGGCGCTCATGTACTATCTCTGTCTTTTTAAAATGGTTGATCTTGAAGCTGTCCGTTATCGGATACGCGGCATTGAGAATGAAAACGTGCCCGCATTAAAACATATCCTTGCACAGAGCGTAAAGTTGGCCGTTCCTGTTGCCGTATTATTGATTTTACTGCTCGGATTCCAAACGACGCCCATGAAAGCGGCAATCTATTCGACATCGGCTATAATTGTATGCGGATTGCTTGACCGTGCGGACAGGCTCACGTTTAATAAAATTATTCAAGGTGCCGTTTTTGCAGGTAAATCGCTTTGTTCCGTACTGAGTGCGTGTGCCGCATCCGGTATTATCGTTGGCATATTTTCGCTTACCGGACTCGGTTTGAAATTTTCCAATTTTATCGTACAGCTCGGAACAAACTCGCTCGTCTTGTCGCTCGTGCTTTCCATGGTTGTTTGTGCTATCCTTGGGATGGGACTTCCGACTACCGCTGCATACATAGTCTGTGCGACCGCGATCGCTCCGGCGCTGATCAATCTCGGCATCCCCATTTTGGCTGCTCATCTGTTTTTGCTGTACTTCGCATGTATTTCCGCTATTACACCTCCCGTTGCCGTAGCATCATATGCAGCGGCGGGAATAGCCGAAGAAAATCCGATGAGGGTGGGATTTACGGCGGTTAAGATCGGTATAACCGGCTTTATTTTGCCGTTTGCGTTTGTATTCAATACCGATTATCTCGTATGGCAGTTCAATATTACAATGCTCGTAATGATTATCTCCGCAATTGTCGTATGCTATTCGATTGCAATTTTTTTGCAGGGATATGTCGAGCAAAAGATTACGATTTTAGAACGCATCGCATACGGTATTATCGCCGCCGTAGCGATTACGCCGAATATCGTATTCTCACTTATCGCAGCTGCAATGTTTATGTGTCTGTATTGGTTTAGAAAATTACAGGTGAAAAGCGAGCATCGGATCTAAAGTTCGGGAATGGCGTGTCAGAGCGGTATTTACGTTATATTCCAATAAAAGCACATGATATCGTGGACGTTTCAATTGCCGATTCGGATAATAAAATTTCTTTCCGTATTTGTTTGCCGAAACTAAAAAATGCGTAATTGAAAAACAGTTATGCAATTCGGTATGTTGCAATTTTCAGCTTCCCGTCATACAATGATACTCATGGCTGTCATTAAAATACGCAATAAAGCAATCCGTTACGCCGTTTCCGTTATATGCGCCTTTATCGTTTCCGCTGCGGCATCCCAGTGTTTTGCCGAGTCGCCCGCTGCCGGCGAATCCGTTTCGAATTTTCAATACATGAAAAAAATCTCTGCGGTATTCGATTTTGTGCAGCAGAATTATGTCGACGAGATCGATCCGAAAGTGCTCTACGAAGGAGCGCTCAAAGGCATGCTCGACTCGTTGAAAGATCCGTATACGCAGTACCTCGATCAAAATACGATGCGCCCGCTCTCCGATACGACGGCCGGCAATTTCGGCGGTGTCGGACTTTCCATCAGCAAGCCTATCGAATCGTCTTCCGAAAAGCCCGCTTACGTTGAAGTCGCTTCTCCGATCGAAGATACGCCGGGCGCCAAAGCGGGCATCCTGTCGGGCGATTATATCACGGCGATCGACGGGGAAGCTACGGCTCCTATGACGATGGAAGAAGTGCTCAATCATTTGCGCGGTAAAGCGGGCACACCGGTCACCGTTTCGATTTTGCGGGGCAAAGACATCAGATTCGACGTAACGCTCGTCAGAGCGCTCATCGAAGTGCCGACGGTAAAGTACGGCATGATAGGCGCTGCGGGCTATCTCCGCATAATCGAATTTACGCCCGATACGCCCAAGCGCGTGCAGGAAGCGCTCGATTCGTTCGCAAAAGCGAATTATAAAAATTTAATAATCGATCTGCGCGACAACCCCGGAGGGCTTATCACGAGTGTCGCAGACGTTGCGGATAAATTCATCGATTCGGGAACGCTCGTTTCGACGAAGAGCCGCCTTTCGTTTGAAAATAAAGTCTTTACCGCGAACGCAAAAAAAACGACTGTTTCGGCAGGTCTTCCGATTGTCGTGCTCATAAATCGCGGTTCGGCGTCCGCATCGGAGATTTTGGCGGGAGCGCTCAAAGACAATCACCTCGCATACCTCGTCGGTCAGCGTACTTACGGTAAGGGTTCCGTTCAGCAGGTGATCCCGCTCAGCGCTTCCGACGGTTTTAAAATTACAATGGCGCGCTACTATACGCCGAGCGATACGAATATCGACAAAGTCGGTATTCCTCCCGACAGAGAAGTGCTCTATCCCGAATTGAGCGAGGCGGAAGAAAAAACGTATGCGGAATTGATCAAATCGAATGCGATCGCATCCTACGTCGATTCTCACAGCGGTATGACCGAACGCGATATCGCCTCTTACGCGCTCGTATTGCAAAAAAAATATCCGCTTGGCGCGGCTTTGCTTCGGCGTCTTATTCGTGTCCGCGTAAACCGTTTAAAGCCCGCGATGCTCTACGATTCGGATTATGACATTCAGCTGAACGCTGCGATCGAAATTTTAAAATCGAGCGATTTTAAAAATCTTGTCAAATCCGCGAAAACGCTCAAAGAGCTGCAGGATGAAGCCGAAGCGAAAAAAAAGTCGGGAACTTAAAGCGTGCGGCAGTTTCTCTCCGCTGTAGCTCCCGATGAAAAGGGGCTGCTCTCCGTTTCGGGAAAAGATTTTACACATCTGTGCCGCGTCCTCCGCGCAAAGCAGGGCGATATGTTCGACGTGCGGATCCCCGGAGGCTCTCTTTTTTCCATGACCGTCGCACGCATCGACGACGTTCGGGGTATTGCCGTATTGCAAAAGTGCGGACAGGGAGAGGCCTCTGTCTCGCGCGGTGTCGGCGCCGCCGATATCGATAAGGATCGCCGTGCCGTCGAATATACGCTTTTTCAATTTATCGCGAAGCCGCAAAAGATGGAACTCATTGTCCGACAGGCTTGCGAGTGCGGAGTGAAAACGATAGTTCCCGTCGCAGGTGAGTATTCGCAAAAGGGCAGCATCGCTTCTCTGGCAGGGAAAGCCGAACGCTTTGCGCGGATCATCAAAGAAGCGCGAGAGCAGAGCGGCTCACCGGTGGAAACCGCCGTCATCGAAACCGCGGATGTTCGAGGAGCATGCGAAGTGTGGAGACGGATGAGCGAAAAAGCGCGAAACACGTCGGCAGCCGTCGTTCTCTCGGAGCGGAATGATTTTTGCGTGCCGTTTTCGGATGCCCTTTTTGCAGGCGTTACGCACGCGGCGATCGCCGTCGGATGCGAAGGCGGTATAAGCCCTGATGAAATGGCGGCGCTTCGAAATGCGGGATTTGCATCCGTTCACTTTGCGGGAAATATTTTGCGATGCGAAACCGCCGCTCTCTACGGCATCGCAGCCCTTCAAACCGCACTTGTGGAATTAAAGAGATAGGCGGCATAGCGAAAAAATGCGTTTACAGCTGCCCGACTTCTTTCTCGGTGAGACCGGTTATTTTGCAATTTGTGCACAGGAGCGCACGCGTACATTAAGCGTGAAGTTTTCAGCGCGGTCTCACTCAGCGATTCGAAGCGCTTTCCGCATGAAGCCGGGATGTACGTACGGTTTCCGCGGCTATTTCGCCGAAAACCGTGTGCAAGTCGTCTGAAAGTTTTTGCGGCAAGAGTTCGCTTTCCATGCGCAAAAACGCCGCTCGGCTTATGTTGCGGCCGCCGTATCGCGCGATGTTTTCCGTATATACTTGCGAATCGATCAAAACGCCGCCGCATCTTTCAAACGCTTTTGCAAATAGCATAAACGCGCTTTTGCCCGCGTTCGATTCAAGCGTAAACATCGACTCGCCGCAAAATACTTTTCCGATGAGCACTCCGTAAAGTCCGCCCGCAAGTTCGTTTCCGTGCCACGCTTCGACCGAATGTGCAATGCCGCGTTCGTGCAGCGCGCAGTAGATATCGATCATGCGATTTCCTATCCACGTGCCGTCCTGACCGGCGCGATGTACGTGCGCACAATTTTCGATCACGCGGGAAAAGGCGGCATCGATGGTATACGTATACGGGCTGTGTTTTAAAAATTTTACGGCGCTGCGGGGAAAGCGGATTTCGTTTACGAAAAGCACGAAGCGCGGATCGGGACTCCACCACAAAACGGGATCGCCCGAATCTTCGTCGTACCACGGGAAAATCCCCTGCAGATATGCCGAAAACACAAGCTCGGGTGTCAGGGTTTCCGTATAGCCGAGCAAACCGTTGCGTCCTGCGTCGCGTACGAAAAAATGCGTGTATTCAAAATCGCTTCCGAAACGTTCGGCACCGAGCTTTTTCTGCCAATCAATGCTTTCCATAATCGAAGGTCAATGTTTCCGTGCCGTCGCTTCCGGACGATACGTCGACGTGCACTTCGCCGCCTGCGGAAAGTTTTCCGAAGAGCACTTCATCGGTAAGCGGTGATGCGATTTCTTCTTCGACGGTGCGCGCCATATTTCTCGCTCCGAATTCGCGCGAATAGCCTTTTTCCGAAAGGTAGGCGATCGCGTGCGCGGTCGTTTCCAGCTTGACTTTTTTTTGCGTGAGGCGGGCGGCGAGTTTTGCGACTTCTTTTTTCGCGATGTCGTCGACGATCTCCTTTCCCAAATGAGAAAATGCGATAACCCCGTCGAGCCTGTTGCGGAATTCCGGCGAAAAAGTTTTTTCGACCGCTTCGCTGAGAGCGTCTCCCTCGTCCGAAGCGTTTTCGGCGCCGAATCCGACTTTGCTTTTTTCCATTTCGCGCGCGCCGGCATTGCTCGTCATGATGATGATGCAGTTTCGGAAATCGGCTTTGCGTCCCTGATTGTCGGTGAGAAATCCGTAGTCCATAACTTGAAGCAGCACATTGTAAATTTTCGGATGCGCCTTTTCGATTTCATCGAAGAGCACGATCGAATGCGGATTTTTGCGCACGTCTTCGGTAAGCTGACCGCCCTCTTCATAGCCGACGTAACCGGGTGCCGAACCGATGAGACGACTCACCGTATACTCTTCCTGATATTCGCTCATATCGTAACGCAAGAGCGTTTCGCCGAGCGTACGGGAAAGCGATCGGGCGAGTTCCGTTTTACCGACGCCCGTCGGTCCGACGAACAAAAAACTCGCTTCCGGCCGTTCGGGATCGTTGAATCCCGCGCGCGCCCTTTTTACCGCCTTCGTTACCGCAGCGACCGCTTCATCCTGTCCGAAGATTTCCGAGCGCATCGTGTCGGCGAGGTCGCGGAGCTTTTCTTTTTCTCCGCTCGTCACCGATTCAAGCGGTACGCGCGCCATCTTCGCCGTCACCGCTTTAATAACGGAAGTCGATACGACTGGCTTTTTCGAAAGCGCGTTCGTATGCGAAACTTCCTGCGTATATGCAGCATCGCTTTCGGGCGCGGGTGCTTTGCGCATGCGGGCGGATCCGCCCTTCGCTTTGATCTTCAGGTATGAACCCGCTTCGTCGATGATGTCGATGGCTTTATCGGGAAGCCGTCTGTCCGGCAAATACTGCACCGACAAGTCGACCGCAAGTTTCAGTGCCGTATCGCTGTACGTAACTCCGTGGTAAGTTTCGTATTTATCGCGAAGCCCTTTTAAAATCGCCAGCGTGTCTTCCGGCGACGGTTCTTTGATATCGATCTTTTGGAAGCGGCGCGCGAGCGCCCTGTCTTTTTCGAAATTTTTCGCATACTCTTCGTGTGTCGTCGAACCGATGCAGCGGATCTTTCCCGACGACAGCACCGGTTTTAACAAATTCGCCGCATCCATCGTACTGTTGCCGCTCGTACCGGCGCCCATGATCATGTGGATCTCATCGATAAATAAAATCGCGTGCTTTTTTTTCATCAGTTCGTCGGTGATCTTTCTGAGACGGTCTTCAAAATCGCCGCGGAATTTCGTACCGGCAAGCAGCAAGCCCATATCGAGGCTGTAGATGGAAAAATCGTTGATCGCATCCGGCACGTCGTTTTGCGCGATCCTGAGCGCGAGCCCGTTTGCGATCGCCGTCTTTCCGACGCCCGCGTCTCCGACGTAAAGCGGATTGTTTTTCGTGCGGCGGCACAAGATCTGGATCGTGCGGTCGATTTCATCCGTCCGCCCGATGAGCGCATCGATTTTACCCTGTTTTGCCTCAGCCGTCAAATCGACGCAAAATTTTTCGAGCGCCGTCGGTTTTGTTCCGCGTGGATTTTCATGGCGCGCATCGTCTCCCGTCTGCATGCCGGGCATGAATTTTTGCTGCCCATCGCCGCCGTCCAAAAAAAATTGATTTTCATCCGTCAACTTTTGGGCGCCGATCGCTTCGATGAGACGGAGCTTGTCGACGCCGCCCATACGCAACGAATACGCACAATAATTGCGTTTTTCTTCCGTCATGCTGACGAGCACGTCGGTGATGTCGAGTATCTGCCTGTCGCTCGACGCACAGTGGAACACGGCGCGATTCATCACTTCCTGAAAGCCCTGCGTTTCAACGGGTTCGGCGATCTGCCCGTTTCCCTGCACTGCGGACACGGGTACGTTTTTTTTTATGTATTCGTTTACATAATCGCGAATAGTCGCCACATCCGCGCCGCACGATTCGAGCAGATCGCGTACCGAATCGAACGCGAGCGCAGAACTGAGCAGATGCTCCGGCGTAAAAAATTCGTGTCGTGCGTATTTCGCATCGGAAAACGAAACCGATAATATCTTTCGCAGCTGCGGACTTATTTCCATATTTTATTACTCCTGCTCACCGCAGTAGGCGGTACAATTCGGAGCCGAACAAAAATCGCACGCGAGTGCAATTCCCATCGATTATTATAAGGCAGCTATCGATTAATTTTTATTTCGATCAATCGATACGCCTACACTTCCTGCACTTCAACTTTCAGCGGAAAGCCCTCTTCTCGCGCACGGTGCACCGTTATCGAAGCCCGCGTCGCCGCTATATCGAAGGCGTACACGCCGACAATACCGGAACCCGTTTTGTGTACGGATTCCATGATGATGCACGCGTCGTGTTCCGATTTATGAAAAACGGACATAAGCACGTCGACGACAAAATCCTTCGTCGTATAGTCGTCGTTAAAAAAAACGACGCGACCGTTCGGCGGAATATCGTAATCGACGGCATCGACCGCTTCGATCGAAAACTCGCCGTTTCCGAACGTATCGCTGTCAGCCATGCTTATAATATACAGAATTTTTGCCGTTATTCCAATAGCTTTTGTCCAATATCTTTAGAAACTTTAAAAAATCAATACTGTGGAAACGGATATGTGCAAATCCGAAAATTTTCGCTTAATGGCCGCAAATACGCAAAAATCGCTTGAGGCGCGGCGTCCGTTTTATTATACTGTCGCCATGCAGGAACATATCGAAGTGAGTCGAAAAATCCGCGTAACCTACAACGCGCCCGTTACGCTCACCTTTGTCGTCATCTGTACGGTAATTATGCTGCTCGACAGTTACGTGTTCGACCGGCACCTTGCGCCGGCGCTTTTTATCATACCGGGCGGAAAGCACAGCAGCCATCCGTTCGATTGGAAAGCGCCGCTCGACTATTTCCGCCTCTTTTCGCACGTGTTCGGGCATGCCGATTGGCAGCACCTCATTTCGAATATGTCGCTCGTTATATTGCTCGGCCCGATCATCGAAAGCCGCTACGGTTCCCGCGTCCTCGCGCTCGTCATAACGATAACCGCGTTCGTCACCGGTGTCATCAACGCGTGCTTGATCACACATCCGGAAATGGGTGCAAGCGACGTCGTATTTATGATGATCATGCTCGCGTCATTTACGTCGTTTGCAAAAAACGAAATACCGCTGTCGTTTATCCTCGTGTTTATTTTATACATCGGCGGACAGTTTTTTAATTTCGACACGCTGCAACATAACGGTATTTCGGTCGCCGCTCACATAGCCGGTGGATTGTGCGGAAGCCTCTTCGCGTTTTTGCTCACGCCGCGAAAATTTCCCGCTCCCGCAGAAGGCGTAAAAGAGGTAAAGCAAAACGATACGGCGGCAAAGCAAAAGAGCGGCGACAACACGCAGACGAACGGTAAAAGCGATAGGCGGACCGAAACAAAAAAAGCGAAAAAAAACACGAAGAGCGCGAAAACCGCAAAGAACCGGTAAGCGAATTCGGCGTGCCGCACGGGGCGTTGCGGGGTGTCCCCGCAGAGGGGGCAGCGCGCAACGAAGTGCGCGCGAGGGGGAGACTTCCCCCTCTTAATAATTTTTTTTGCAAAAAGCCGGCAACGGCTTACAGTTTTTCAAATTCGACGGGGCCTTTGTACGCATCGTATAAGGCAAGCGCTTCGCCGTATGCGCGCATGCCGTCGGTACCGTTTATTTCGGAAAGCGAACACGTCGCGCAGGCGGTACCGAGCTTCATCGCATCGATGATCGATTGCCCGCGGTACGCCGCATATAAAACGCCGGAGCAATAGGCGTCACCGGCGCCCGTTTTGCCTTTGATCTTTTCGTGCGGAAACCGAAGGCTCGGCACTTCAAAGCATTCGCCCGTCGTTCGATCCATACCGAAGCTGCACGAAGCGGCATGGATGATGATCCATCGGGACACACCGTATTCGGCAATCTTTTCCAAAACGGGACGCATGGCATCTTTAATGATTTTTCCGTCCGATTCAAGCGGGATACCCGTCACTTCCTGCGCTTCAAGCTCGTTGATCGTGCAGTAGTCGGTATATTTGAGCGATGGACAAACGATATCTTTGACGTACGCGCCTTTTTTGGAAACGATATCGATGGAAGTTTTCATGCCGCACCGGCGCGCTTGCGCGAGGATCCGCGCCGCATGCGTGCCGTATTCGTCGTCGGGCGCATCAATACCCTTTGTAAGCAAAAGATATTCGAGCTGAAAGATATCGCCTTCAAGCGAATCCCAGTCGATATGCCGTTCGCCGTAAGTGTCGGATACGCCCGCATAATAGAAGAACGTGCGCTGATGCGTATCGTCCGCATCGATGACGATCGTCAGCGGCGTATGCCCTTCATCGCTTTTTACGATGCCGCTTTTGTCGATGTTCGGATATGCGTCGAGCGCTTTAATAATGCTGCGTCCCGCGCTGCCGCGGCCGAGAACCGTGCTCACCCGTACCGGAAGCGCCGCGTCGATTTTTGCCAAATCGATTATTAAATTGCCCGTACCGCCGACGTCCTCATGGATGTCGTGTACGCTTACGAGCCGGCCTTCATCGGGAAACATATCGACCGCATAATGCCGATCGAGGATGAGCGGCCCCGCAACGATGATACCCTTTTGCATAGTGCACCCGTTTATAAGGTATTGTTGAAAATACGTATCGCCTGCTTTACGTCTTCTTTCATCGCTTGTGTCGCAATACCGGGGATGTCATGAAAAAAGACGTGATCATCGGCTTTGATCCTATCCGTTTGCGCTTTGACCGCTTTTCCGCCGCTCATCGTCATATACGTATAATAATTGATCTTTCTGATGCCGTTGCGTATTGCAGTTTGGAATTCTTCTTTGCTCAAACCGGATCCGCCGTGCATGACAAAGGGCATATCGACCGCTTTTTTTATTGCGGTGATTCTGTCAAGATCGAGCACCGGCTTTGCAACATAAATACCGTGTGAAGTGCCGAACGCTATCGCGAGTGCATCGACGTTCGTTTTTTCTTTAAAATCTTTTGCGGTTTCGGGACGCGTATATACATCGTCTACGTCGGCAAACGAATCTTTCGTTTCGATTTTTGCAGGCCCCTCGACGCTCCCCGTAACGGATGTGAAAATATGACCGACTTCCGCTTCTACGGAAACGCCGACTGCATGAGATGCCCGTACGACTTCTGCAGTCGTTGCGACGTTTTCTTCGTAGGGACGGGCCGACGCGTCTATCATAACCGATGTAAAGCCGAGCCGGATCGCCTGCATGCAGCGTTCAAAACTGTCGCCGTGATCGAGATGTACGCATACGGGAACTTTTGTTTTTTTCGCAAAGTACAGCATGATCTCCGCAGCGTCTTCCATACTCAAAAACTGCGCATGAACGGGCGCATATTGCAAAACGACCGGCATATCCGTCTCTTCCGCCGCTCCGATAATCGCGGCAGCGGATTCCCAGTTCGGAACGTTGAAGGCGCCGATCGCAATTTTATCGCGTTCGGCGATTTTCATAACATCATGCAGCGATACAAGCATACAACCCCCATCATCTTAAAATTAATAATTAGCGTTTGTTTCTGTTGCGGATAAAGTCGAGGAACACGGCGAGCAAAATGACCAAACCCTTTACGACATACTGCCAAAACGAATTGACATTCATCAAATTCAAACCGTTGTTCAAAAATCCGATAATCAGCGCACCGATTATCGTACCGCCGATTTTACCGGAACCGCCGGCCATGGAAGTTCCGCCGACAACAACGGCCGCGATCGCATCCATTTCCGCCCCGTCGCCGGCCGTCGGCTGTCCGGAATACATACGGGATGCGAGCACAATACCCGCAATACCCGCCATTAAACCGGAATATGCGTACACCCAAAATTTTACGCGGGTTACGGAAATGCCGGAAAAAACGGCGGCTTGTACGTTTCCGCCTACCGCATAGATGTGCCGGCCGAGCTTTGCATTATTCATAAGCAATCCGGTTATGATAAGCACGACGATCATTATGATAACGGGAACGGGAAATATGCCGATATATCCCGCGCCGATAAACTGCCACGCCTTTGTCACAACGCGCACGGGCGAACCGCCGGTATACACATAAGCAAAACCGCGCGCGATATTCATCGTGGCGAGCGTGACGATAAACGGCGGGATCGTCGTATTTGAAATGACAAAACCGTTAAACATTCCGAATACGACACCGATAACGGTTCCGATGATAAGTGCAACGGGGATCGCCAATCCGTAGCGCGCGACACATGCAGCCGCGACGCAGCCCGAAAGCGCGATGATCGATCCGACGGACAGATCGATGCCGCCGAGGATGATGACCATCGTCATGCCGCACGCCAAATACATATTCGTTGAAATTTGACGAAGCACATTGAACATATTCTGCCGCGTCACAAAGGCGCGGGATGTGCTCGGATTCAGCGACAAAAACAAAAATAAAACGATGAATGCCGCGATAATCCCCATGTTCTCTTTGAAATATCGTACGAATCCCTGCTTCATCACCAGTTGCTTTGCCGTATCGTTATTCATTGTAATCCCCCAATCCCTTATTCTGCAGCAAACCGCATAATCGATTCCTGCGATACTTCAGCATGCGGCAAACACGCTTTTACTCTGCCGTTCGCCATGACATATACGCGGTCGCTCATATTGATGATTTCCGGCAGTTCCGAAGAAATCATGATGATCGATATGCCCTCTTTGACGAGCTCGTTCATTATGGCATAAATTTCCGCTTTCGCTCCGACATCGACGCCTCTCGTCGGCTCGTCGAGTATGAGGATCGACGGATTTACCGCAAGCCAGCGTCCGATCATTACCTTTTGCTGATTTCCGCCGGAAAGATTTCCGATCCGCTGTTCGAGCGACGGCGTCTTTGTTTTCATCATCGCCGTATATTTATCCGCAATGTCGATCTCCTTTTTTTTATTAAAAACAAATCCTTTAATAAATTCTTTTAATACTTCGATCGTCGCATTGTATTTTACACTTTGCACGTGATACAAGCCTTCGAGCTTTCTGTCTTCGGGAACAAAGGCCATACCGCTGTCAAGCGCGTCTACTGCAGAAGTAAAATGGACGTCTTTTCCGAACAGCGTTATTTTGCCGCCGTATTTTTTCTTCAAGCCGAATATAGCCTGCATCGCTTCGCTTCGCCCCGCACCGATAAGCCCTGCAAAACCGAGGATTTCGCCCTTTCGAAGCTCGAACGAAACGTCCTGTACCATATCGTTATCGCACAGATGTTCGACGCGCAAAACCGTTTCACCGGCGGCTTGAAAATCGCGCGTATAATACTGTTCCAGCGTCCGTCCAACCATCATCGCGATGAGTTCGTCGCGCGTTATTTTGTCAACGTCCGAAATTCCGGCGAAACAGCCGTCGCGGAGTACCGTGACCCTGTCGCAGATTTCCCACAACTCACTCATCTTATGAGAAATATAGATGATCCCGACACCGCGCTTTACGAGCGTCCGCATGATATCGAACAAAAATTCGACTTCTCTGTCGGATATGGAAGAAGTCGGTTCGTCCATAACGAGAATTTTAGAGTTATATGAAATCGCTTTTATTATTTCCACCATCTGCTGCTGCGCGATCGTTAAATTGACGATGAGCGTCTGCGCGGAAAAATTGGCATTGTATTGGCGCAGCAGTTTATCGGTTTCCGAATT
Organism: Treponema sp. Marseille-Q4523; assembly: GCF_016901105.1. NCBI lineage: Bacteria > Pseudomonadati > Spirochaetota > Spirochaetia > Treponematales > Treponemataceae > Treponema > Treponema sp. Marseille-Q4523. The sequence continues at coordinate 27,822 of NZ_JAFEVM010000011.1, forward strand.
CATCGCCGCTTTGTCGATGAATTTACCTTTCATCGGTTCTCTGCCGAGATAGATGTTTTCCGCGACGGTCATGTGCGGTACAAGCACGAGCTCTTGGTGGATAATCGCTACGCCGTTTTTTTGAGAATCGAACACGCTGCCGATATCGACTTTCTTACCGTCGATGTAAATCTCGCCTTCATCCGCTTTGATGATTCCTCCCAAAACTTTTATAAGCGTAGATTTACCGGCGCCGTTTTCGCCGATCAGCGCGTGCACTTCTCCCGCGCGTAATTCGAAATTGACATCATTCAACGCATAAACGCCAGGAAAGCGTTTATGGATGTTTTTCATTTGAAGCAATAAATTTTCATCCATAAGAAACGGGACCCGTTTGATCAGAGAGAACCTCTAAAAACCGAGCTTTTTGAAGCACTCTGACGTATAACTTTGAAAGCGACTGTCCGAAACAGTATCATACCGCACGCGATACGGCTGCTATAACCGTACCGCCGCCGCATTACCACGCAGTAACAAATGATTTTCAGACAGCTTCCTTGATTTTAGATGCACTGTTTAAAATTAAGTCAGTACAATACAAAGACTTGATTTTAAACTCGACGGGCTGTCGAAAAAGTAACCGACTTTTGAGGCAGCCCCCTTTGCGTTTATCCGATCACTGCCAGCCTGTCGTACCGTATTTCGCTACGTTGTCGCTTGTAATCAAGAATGTCGGAACGGGATAACGCGCGTCGACTTTTTCGCCGGCCATGATTTTATACATAAGTTCGACCGATTTTTTTGCGATGTTGACGGGAGACTGAGCACCCGATCCCTCGATCAGCGAACCTTTCGTCGCTATCTCTTTTTTTATGTCGGGAGAACCGTCGACACCGTAAATCAACGCTTTTTTAATGCCTGCTGCGTTTGCCGCCGCGAGAGCACCGAGCGCGGTAGGATCATTACCGCCGAAGATGGCGACGACTTCCGGATGCGCTTGCAGCAAATCTTCCGCAATACCCATTGAAACCTGCAAATTGCCCTTTGCATCCTGTTGACCGACGATTTTAAATCCGTGCCCTTTGATCGCGTCGAGGAAACCGTTTGTACGATCGACGACGGAATTCATCGTCGGAGAATCCAAAATGATGATATTACCGCCATTCGGACATTTTTTTACGAGATCGTCGCCGCACACTTTACCGGCATTGTAATTATCGGAACCGGTATATGTCGCAACATAGCTCATATCCGCAACTTCCGTATCGAAATTGACGATCGGAATACCGGCCGCTTTGAGCTGATCGAGCGCAGGGATGATCCCTTCGGCTTCTGCGGGATTTAAAAATATGCCGTCGATTTTTTGCGCGATGACATCTTCCACCTGCTGGATCTGACGGGTAACGTTATTCGCAGGGTCGACGGAGATAAGCTGATCGCCGCGAGCTTCGACCTCCTGCCGGATCGTCTTTTCAATGAGCACAAAAAACGGATTTGACTGATCCATACAGGTAAAGCCGAATTTGTAATGCTTCTTTCCGTCTGCAGAGCTTGAATCACCTGAACCCATCGCAAAAATACCTGCTGCCGCAAAAAATAAAATCATTATTGCACTTAGTGTTTTTTTCATGTGCGCCTCCTTTACCGCATTATACATCGGTTTTTTCAAAAGTCAAGAAATTTTCTTGCCGTCGAGCGTACGGGGCATTGCGGGGTGTCCCCGCAGAGGGGGAAGCGAACGGCCGTATGAACGGAGCAAGGGGAAAACGACAGTTTTACACTTGTGGAGCGAAAAGGACGGGAGCGAGGGGGAGACTTCCCCCCTTGAATCGTTTTCGATAAAACAGCACACATTTTTATGGAAACAAAGCTGTTATTCCGTTAAAAACTCTTCTATCGTATCTACAAGTTCGTTGAAATTGTTACGAAGACGATTCATCAACGCTTTTGTCCGTTTACCGTTGTAGGCTTGTACAGTGCCTGATTTCAGGAAAAGTTCATAAGGTTCAACTTCAAGTGCCGCCGCAAGCGAAGCAATCGTTTCGAATTTACCGACTTTTTTTTGATTTTCAATTTCACTTACATATGCGCTCGGTTATGTCGGCACGTTCGGCAAACCGCTACGGAAAAGAGCATATCGTTACGGAACGCAAATGTGTCCGGATGCAAGCGGTGCAAATGCATCCCTGTGGTACTGCCGCCGAAAATACGGTATAGTCGAACTATGATCATAACGCACACAAAACTGCTCCTGCTCTTCGTGCTCTTTATCGGAGCGGGCTCGGCGTTTACCGTAACCGGAGCCTATATGCTTTCGAAAAAATACCTCGCGTCCCTCGGCGACAAAAAGCGGCTCGGAAAAGCTGCCGGGAGCGCATCGTTCGCACTCGGCGTTCTCACGCTTACAACGGGCATCATGTTTTTTGTCGCACCCGATGCGGCGGCATACATCGTCGTCATCTATCTTGCGCTTTTATTCGTACTCGCATGCGGTGCGATGATCGCCGCAAAAGTAAAGAAATAAAATTATTAAATTTTATTTTACACGCTTTGTCAGCCGTACGAGCCGCTCGTGAGACGCGATCATGAGAACACAAAAGAGCAGCACGTATGCGGGCAAAAGCGAGATGCCGAATCTGTCGGCGATAAAACCGAAGAGCGGCGGCAGAGCGCAAGTGCCTATATACGCGCTTGCCATCTGTACACCGATAACCGCCTGCGATTTATTTGCCCCGAAATGATGCGGCGTTGCATGGATGAGGCTCGGAAAAACGGGCGCACAGCCGAGCCCTATAAGCGCGAAACCCGAAAGTGTAAACGTATTTCCGAACGGCACAAAGAGCAATATCACTCCGGCAAGGATAACGATTTCACCGAACCGCACCATCTGCGTATCGTTCAAATACATCGAAATAAAACCGCCGAGCGCGCGGCCGGCGGTGATACCGAGGTAGACGAGGCTCGCATAGCGCGCCGCGACATCCGCCGAAACGCCGTTATGCAAAACCGCATAGCTTGCAGCCCAAAGTCCGCTCGTCTGTTCCACCGCGGAATAACAGAAAAAAGAAAGCATCACCGTTTTTGCGCCGGGCAAATTAATAATTTCTTTAAGCGAAAGCGGACGGGTATCCTCCGAGTCGAATGCGGAAGGCTCCGTCGTCTTCGGCACGGATGGGCGTATATCGGATGCGGGAACTTGCACTGCTCCGGATATCCGTTCGGCTGCATCGTTTTTATCGTTTCGTTTCCAAAGCGGCAAACTGAAAACGAGAAGCGCCGTCAACACGATCTGCAGCACTGCGATCACGCGATAGCCCATATTCCACGTGTGCCCGTGCACAAGCGCAAAACCCATAACATAGGGACCGAGTGCGGCACCCACTCCCCACATACAGTGCAGCCAGCTCATGTGGCGGCTTTTGTAATGCAGCGCGACGTAATTGTTCAGCGACGCATCTACGCTGCCCGCACCGAGTCCGTACGGGAGCGCTAAAAAGACGAGCGCATAAAACGAGTGTGCGAGCGAAAAACCGAAAAGCGCAAACGCAGTCAGTGCAACGCTCGCGGCGGTCACCCATCCGGTTCCGAATCTTTTCGTCAATCGATCGCTCTGCAAACTCGAAACGACGGTTCCAAAAGCGATGATCATAGAAATGATGCCGGCGCAAGAAACATTTACTCCGAATTCGCGGTACATAACCGGCCATGCGGATCCGAGCAGCGCATCCGGCAAACCGAGACTGATAAAGGCGGTATAAATGATGGCGAGCAATAATTGAAACATAGTTTTACAATAGGCCTTTGAGGTGCGCAAACATGCAAGCGCAAATCGCTTTGCAATCGTTTATCTCTCCGTCGCCGATTTGTTTGAGCAGCGTATCGACCGGAAGCCATTCGACGTTGAGAAATTCGTCGTCATCCAACTCCTGCCGCGTTTTTTGAAGTCCCTGTGCATAAAAGATATAAAGCGTTTCCGTAATAATTCCCGGCGAAGGATACATCATGCCCAGATATTCCATAGAATCCGCAATACAGCCCGTTTCTTCCCGTAATTCGCGGCGCGCCGCATCGACAGGCTTTTCTCCGGGAATTTTATCGAGTTTACCGGCGGGAATTTCCGTCGTAAGGCGATCGATAGCGTATCGGTATTGCCGGACAAGTGCGACTTTACCGTCGTCGATCGCTAAAACCGCAACACCCCCCGGATGTTTCACCACTTCGCGCGTTCCCGTTTTCCCGTTAGGTAAACGAACCGAATCGACGCGAAAGGAATACGATGCGCTTTTGTACAACTCTTCAGAAGAAAGCTCTTTTTCGATAAGTTCCATAATTGAGTGCCTTTGTCATTTATAACCGGGAAAACAATTCTCCCGGTTATTCGGTAAAAATTATTATATATTACGGCTGAACGGAAATCCAGTAGTCGCTGACATCTTGAAAATGATCATAATAAAAATCGAAATCGAGCGGAAACTTCGGAATACTGTCGTAGCTCGGCATTTTTGCCGTGATTTTAGCATCCGGAAAGACGGGATATGAGCCGGCAGTGAGAAACGGCTGCAGTCCTTTTCCGTCATGATTTTTTTCACCGCAGATATAACGGATAAATAATTTCGCTGCATTCGGATGCTGCGCTTTATCGGCAACTTGAGCGATCATAAAACTTATGGCCGTCGTAGGAGTTTTAAATTTGTTCGGATTGCGCCAAGTCTAAAACCCTGGATATCGCGTTCGCGAAGTTTGGACGAAACGCCGTAACCGAGCGGTGCTTCTTTCATATTCGGAGCACCGCCGACATCTTTTACGATATTGCTGTTTGAAGTTTCAAGGATCGGATTATTTTTCGCAATCCGTTTAATCCAAGCATAACCCGCATTCGGTTCGTCGGACGCGAGAACAATTTTCTTTCCGAATACGCGCTGGTAATCGGCCGCCATCTCGTCTGCATGTTGTACCATGCATGCGAACAGTACCGGCAGATCGGGTTCTCCGCTCGGATCAAGTAAGACGAATTTTCCTTTCCATTCCGGCTTTGTTAAATCCCACCAAGAAGAGATCGGAAGATCCTTATAAATATCCGTATTATAACTCCACCAATCGAGTTCGATGACAAAAGGTGTTACGACCAAATATTCCTGTCTGACGCCTGAAAAAATATCGGTCGGTTGATAATTATGCAAAAGACCGGTATCGATATAATCCCGTTTAATGCTTCCCGTCTGTTCTTTCAGCTGGAGAACATCAGCCGTATAGATCCCTGCTTTATATTCGCGGGAAAATTTCTCGAGCATTTCGTTTATACCCAAATCGTAAAAGTTTACTTTTACGCCGGGATACTCGGCTTCAAATGCTTTTTTCACATTCTCAATGCGGCCGGTACACCCGTATACGTTGACTTCACCCTCTTTTTTCGCTTTTTCGTATAATTCAGCAACGGTTTCCGTTTTATCGAGTCCGACTTCCCGAGCCCAATTCGATGAAGCGCTTACCTGCTCTTTGCTTCCGAGAGCGAAAAATGCCGTCGACGAACAAAGCGCTACGGCAGCAAACATACCGATACATCTTTTCATATTAACCTCCCATAAAAACTTTTGCAGGATGTTTCAACATCCGAAAAAGTTTTTAGCCGTGCGCGAAAGCGCACACGTCAGATAGTCGAGTTTGCAAAATAACGTGTATCGTATCCATCGATTTTTATAGGAACGGTACGTATATCAGTTTTCTGCAAACGTCCGCGCAAACTCGAGATAAAAAGTGACGGCGATATTTTAGACGTCGCTTTTTATCATACCTCCATAAGTATTTAAACGGCTTGTCGGATACCTTTTCAATCTCCGACAACCCTCTTTATCAACCGGCCGCTGTCTTTTGCAAAGACGTTTACTTTTGCAGTATCAAAAGTAATCTGCACATCTTGATCCGTTTTATAATTTTTTATATCCAAATCTTTTACTAAAATATTCGTATCGTTTATTTTCAGATTTACGATGGTTTCCGAACCTGCCGGCTGAACGCTGTATACCGACGCGGTAATGCTGCCGGCTGCCGGTGCTGCAAGGATCTTGATTTTTTCCGGACGAATTCCTAAAAAACAATCGAACGTATCGGCATCCGGCACATCGTCAGTCAATAAATCGGGCGAGGCGACAAAAGTTCCGAGATCGGACGAAATGCGCAATGCATTATTTTCTTTTGTCACGTGTGCATGAATGATATTGATTTTAGGATTGCCGATAAAATCCGCAACCCTGAGAGAAATCGGGTTTTGATACAATTCCATAGGAGTCGCCACCTGTTCAAGTTCCCCGGAAAAGAAGATGGCGATACGGGTCGACATCGTAAGCGCTTCCACCTGATCGTGTGTAACGTATAAAATCGTTGTTCCTAAATCATGATGCAGCCGCTTTATTTCCGAACGCATATCGACCCGAAGCTTCGCATCGAGATTGGAAAGCGGTTCATCCAGAAGAAGCACTTTCGAATCGGATACGATTGCACGGGCAATCGCAACGCGTTGCTGCTGCCCGCCGGAAAGCTCGGATGGATACCGTTTCGCATATTCTTCGATTCGCATCCGTTTTAATGCGGCTTTAACCTTTTCGGCGATTTCCGGCGATGGCAGTTTTTTTACCGACAGACCGAATGCAACATTATTAAAAACATTCATGTGCGGCCACAATGCATACGATTGGAAAACCAAATCCATACCGCGTTTTCCCGGTTCTTCGTAAAACCGCTCCTGCGCATTTACGATCTGCTTTTCGTCAAGATAAATCGTCCCCGTTTCCGGCTTTTCCAAACCGGCGACAACACGAAGCGTTGTCGTTTTTCCGCAGCCGGACGGACCGAGAAGCGTCAAAAAATCACCGTCTTCGGCAACAAGATTAATATTTTTTAAGATATGCTGTTTTCCGTAATACTTATTGATATTCTTTAATTCTATTCTGCTCATACGATAACTCCGCAATCAAAAACTCGACGTTATATCCGCACCGAAAATTTTATTTGCCGCCCAATACGACAAAAATACGATTAAAAACATAAGTACCGCCGACGCATTCGCATGCTGCTCCATTCCTCCCGACATATAGTAATACGTAAGGTACGGCAGGGTTTGCGTTTTCGGCGAAACGAGCAAAACGATTAGATCAAGCTCTTTCATAACCGCTACGAATATTAAAAAAAAGCCGCTTATAAATCCGTTTTTGGAAAGCGGAAAAACGATTCTCATCATACGAGCGGCAAAGCCGGCTCCTTTTATTTTTCCGGCCTCTTCAAGCTCCGTCCTGATCTGCATCATATTTGCGGATCCCGCCCGACTCGAAAACGGTAAATTTTTAATAATCGTTACGATGACGAGCAGCGTAAACGTCCCGTACAGCGCGGGAAATACCGTCACTTTGTGCCCGAACAACATAACAGAGCGTTCGACCGAAAACACGGAGAGATACATTGCGCCGAACGCGATAGACGGAATAAGGTAGGGAATAAACGCCAGCTGCTCCGTAAGGCGTCCGCTCCGCGTATGCCGTCCGCGTGAAATCACATATCCGACAAGCTGTCCTAAAAACGTTGCAAGGATCGACGCAACGATAACCAATTTGAGAGAATTCCAAAGCACTGAATAAAATACGGGATTACGGAGAATTCCCGGCGTACCGTAATAAATATTCGGATCGGCCTTTCCAAACCAATAATGCAGCGTCAAATTCGAAAAACCGAAATTACCGAGCTTCAGCATAACGCTTTGAAACAACAAAATCATAATCGGAAGGATAACGCCGGCAATTAAAAACAACATAACGATAACGGTAACGGGTATTTTAGAGCGGTTTAGCGGAATCACGTTGCTTCGATTTCCCTTTCCTCCGATCGTCGCATAAGACTTGCGTTTGCCGATAATAACTTGATTGATATAAATGATGACTGCCGCAATCCCTATCAAAATCAATGAAATGCCGTACGCCGTTGCAGTTTGCTGCTGTTTAATCGCGGAATACAGCATCGTTGAAATCGTATAATAGCTGACTTTTAAACCGAGGTATGCCGGAACGGCAAAGGTTCCCATCGCCTTTGAAAAGATGAGGATAAACGACGACAAAAGAGACGGCATAACTAAAGGAAACGTAATTTTCTTTAGAATAAGGATTTTAGATGCGCCGAGCATTTGTCCCATTTCTTCGAGTTCGGAATTGATCGATTTTAACGAGGCGGCGATAAGCAAATACGCATATGCATAGTAGTGTACTGTCAAAACAAAGATAATCGGAACCGGCCCGTATGCAAGCCAATCCGGAGGAACGATGCCTAAGAAAGAAAAGAATCCGGGACTGCCTCCCAGATTTGGCGTTTTGAAAACGGAAATCCAGGCCATCGATTCGCACCATGAAGGGATCATATACGGAACGATAACGGCGAGCGAAAAAAAACGTTTAAAAGGCAAATCGCTTCTGACAAGAAGCCATGCAAGGATACCTCCGATGACGATACTAAAAAAAGAAACAAAACACGCGATTAAGAGCGAATGGCAGAGCGGCCGGTACAGCATATTTTTTGAAATAACGCTGTTTAACAGCCGTTTCCAATAGTATAAGGTCCAATCCCCTGCAGCGGATTTTTTTATACGGGATACGTCTTTCACATCGACTTGAAAAGACGTAAACACCATCTCCAAAAGCGGGACGACGACGAAAAACAGTAACACGATGATCGATGCGATGACAAGCAAATTATACGGATTCATAAACCAATCGCGAAAAATATTTTTTGCTCGTCGAAGGCGCGAATACGGTTCGTTTTTAAAACTTGCGGTATTTCTCATATACATTCCATATTCAGCATAAATCTCATTTACCGAAAAAAACAGATGTAAATGTTGCAAAAATATGTAATTTTGTTGCCTGAAATATTGCGAAAAAACGGAAACGCGACAGGAACCGACAACAACATTCAGCTATGTGTTGGACACATATATTTTTTATGTTATAATTATTTAATATAGGAGCATTGAAATGGACGATACGTCTTTTATCCCGCAGAAAAAAAATACTGACGTCAAAACGACGGCACGTCGAAAAACTTTGGGCTTTCAAATCGGCGGCATATTTTTTTGCGCAACACTGTTATTCGTCGGGATCATGCTTCCGATCACCGTCCGCATTATTAAGACAACATCGCAAAATGCCGTAAACATAACGGCAGGCAAACACATAGACAGCGCTTTGAATACGCTGCAAAGCTATCTTGAAACTTTATACGGACATCTTCGCGTTCAGGGCGATACATTTCGAGGAACGGAAAAAGTCGTTACGCAGGATGTCATCGACAATATTTCCCGCCAGCTCGGAACGGCAGTCACTCTGTTTTCACTCGAAAACGGTGAATTTAAAAGCATCCTTTCTACGGTAAAACTGAAAGACGGTAAGAGAGCGGTAGGAACTTATTTGGCAAGAGGCGAAGCATACGATACCGTAATGCAAAATAAAGCGTATAAGGGAAGCGCCGATATACTGGGCGAGCTGTTCCTCACCGAATACCGACCGGTGGTAGAAAACGGTGCCATACAGTATCTTTTATTTTGCGGCATAACGATAACCGAAGCGAAGGAAAGCGTTCGGACGAGTCTGAATAAAATCCTTATCACGATCATTACGCTGTCGGTTATCGGTTTGTTCATCATAACGGCAGCGAGTGCCGCCGTCGTAAAACGAGCGGTCGTTCGTCCTATTTCGGGAATGATCGGTATTTTACACGATGTAGGCGAAGGGGATTTAACCGCCCGCTTACCGTTGAGCGGAAACAGCGAAATCACCGATTTTTCAAAATACTTCAATCAGACGCTCGATAAAATGCACAGCGCATTGCAAGCGGTTCATACCAACGGCAATATAATGAACGATGTCGGCAACGAACTCGTTTCCAATATGACGGCAACCGCAAGCGCCGTACACCAAATCAGCGCGAATATCGACGGCGTAAAACAGCAGGCGCTCACGCAGGCTGCAAGCGTTACCCAAACCGCAGCTGCTATTGAAGAAATCGTACGTACGATAAAACAGCTCAACGCCAGTATCGAAACGCAAGCTGCAAGCGTCGCCGAATCCTCTTCCGCAGTGGAACAGATGGTTGCAAATATCGATTCGATCGGACAGACGCTCGGAAAAACGGATGACGTTATTAAAACACTTGCAAGTGCTACCGCAGACGGGAAAGATACGCTTGCAATGTCGAATACCGTTACGCAAAAAATTGCCGAAGAATCGGGAAGTCTTTTGGAAGCTTCGAGCGTTATCGAGCACATAGCAAGCCAGACAAACCTGCTCGCAATGAACGCTGCGATCGAAGCTGCGCACGCGGGAGAAGCAGGCAAGGGGTTCGCGGTTGTCGCGGACGAGATACGAAAACTTGCAGAAGATTCTGCAGCTCAAGGCAAAACCATAACGTCAACGCTTAAAACTCTGTCGGGTGAAATCGAAACGCTTTCCGCAGCTTCAAAAACGGTCGAAGAAAAATTCAATACGATTTTTACTCTGGCCGAACAGGTAAAAGCGATGAGCGATCGGCTCACGGATTCCATGCGGGAACAGGAAAACGGCAGTAAAGAAGTTTTAAACGCGATAAAAAGCATCAATACGGTGACAACGGAAGTGCAAGCGGGATCGGAAGAAATGCTGAAAGGCGGCGAAGGAGCCGCTTCGGAAATGCAAAAGCTCGGCAATCTTACCCGCATCATAACCGACAGCATGAACGAGATGGCCGCCGGTGCCGTACAGATCAATAATGCTGTACAGGATGTAAACACGATTACGCAAAAAAACAAATACAGTATTCAAAACTTAACGGAAGAAGTCGGAAAATTTAAAATTTAATAATTCGCGTATCTCTGCACGGTGAAGATACCATGCCCTGCAGCGCGGCATTGTAAAACGCCGCAGGCGATACTCCCGACGCAGACTGTCGATGCAGTCGGCTTTAATACCCTTTGTTACGACGCGGCATGTGGATAACCCTCCGCAGGAATAAAAAAAACCGTCCGGCATTTCGCTCTCGCGTTTGTCGGACGGTTTCGCCGGCACATCAGCCTGTTACATTATTTTTTTGCCTTCTTAGCGGTTTTTTTTGCAACCGGTTTTTTAACAGCGGCTTTTTTTGCCGGAGCTTTCTTTGTCGCTTTTGCCGCAACTTTTTTCTGCACGACTTTTTTTACCGTTTTTGCGGCGCTCTTTTTTGCCGGAGCTTTTTTTGCAACCGGTTTTTTAGCAGCCGCCTTTTTCGCTTTTGCCGCGCGGATGACCGCTTGTGCCGCCGAAAGGCGTGCGATCGGTACGCGGTAGGGCGAGCACGAAACGTAATCGAGGCCGACGCGGTAGCAGAAGTCGATCGTCGCAGGATCGCCTCCGTGTTCGCCGCAGATGCCGAGATGCATTTCAGGTTTTACTTCGCGCGCGTCCGTAACCGCCATAGCCATGAGCTTACCGACACCCTTTTCATCGAGCGTCTTGAACGGATCGTCGTCGAGGATGTTGCGATGGTAGTACGCATCGAGGAATTTGCCCGCATCGTCGCGGCTGAAGCCGAAAGTCAGCTGAGTCAAATCGTTCGAACCGAAGCTGTAGAAATCCGCAACCTTCGCGATCTCTCCGGAAAGGAGCGCGGCGCGCGGAACTTCGATCATCGTACCGATTTCGATTGCGACTTTCATGCCGCTCTCTTTTTCGATTTTCGTGATGACTGCTTCGCATTCGCTACGGATCGTCGCAAGCTCTGTCGGTTCGCACACGATCGGGATCATGATCATCGGACGAACGGGGACGCCGCGTTTTTTGCATTCGATCGCTGCAAGCGTAACCGCTTCCGTCTGCATTTTGTAGATTTCGGGATAGGTGATCGTGAGGCGGCAGCCGCGGTGTCCGAGCATCGGGTTAAACTCTTTCAAGGAGTTGAAGCGTGCGGTGAGCGTTTCAACCGACACGTCGATGCCTTCTTCTTTCAGCACTTGCTGCACTTTACGCGTACCCTCTTCGTCCTTCGGAATAAATTCGTGAAGCGGCGGATCGAGGAAGCGGATGATGACGGGCTTGCCTTTCATCGCGTCGAAGATGCCGGAAAAATCTTTTTTCTGCAGCGGCATGATTTTCGCAAGCGCTTTTTCGCGCGCAGCAGTCGTATCGGATGCGATCATCGCCTGGAAGTAGACGAGTTTCGCAGGATCGAAGAACATGTGTTCCGTGCGGCACAGACCGACGCCTTCCGCACCGAAGTTGAACGCGGCCTGCGCCTGATCGGGCTGGTCGGCATTTGCGCGGACACCGAAACCTTTGATCGTCGATTTACCGACTTTGCGGACGGAGCCGTTGCGGACTTCGTCGCACCACTTCATAAAGGTACCGAAGTCTCCGGTGATCTGCGGTTCTTTTGTCGGGATCTGTCCCGCGTATACGTTGCCCGTCGAACCGTCGATCGTAAGCCAATCGCCCTGCCGGTACGATTTACCGTTGACGGTTATGCCGCCGTTGGTAAACTGAATCGCTTCGACACCCGAAACGCAGGGCTTGCCCATCTGACGCGCGACGACTGCCGCGTGGGACGTGCGTCCGCCCGTCGCGGTGAGGATGCCCTGAGCGGCCGCCATACCGGCGATATCGTCCGGACTCGTCTCTTTGCGGACGAGCAGGACTTTTTCTCCCGCTTTAGCAAGCTTTTCAGCTTCATCGGCGGTGAACACGATTTTGCCGCAGCCCGCACCCGGAGAAGCATTCAAACCGCTCGCGATGACACCGGCCTGCTTCGCCGCGTCTTTGTCGATCATCGGGTGAAGCAGCTGGTCGATCTGATCCGCTTCGACGCGGAGGATCGCTTCTTCTTTCGTGATAAGCTTTTCGCCGACCATATCGACGGCCATTTTGACCGCGGCCGGACCGGTGCGTTTGCCGTTGCGGCACTGGAGCATGTAGAGCTTGCCCTGCTGAACGGTGAATTCCATGTCCTGCATATCGTGGTAGTGCTTTTCGAGATTGTTGCGGATTTTGATGAGCTCGTCGTATACTTTCGGATTGTCTTTTTTCAGTTGGCTGATTTCCTGCGGCGTGCGGATGCCGGCGACGACGTCTTCGCCCTGCGCGTTCATCAAATATTCGCCGAAGAATTTATTTTCGCCGGTCGATGGACTGCGGCTGAAGCATACGCCCGTGCCGGAATCGTTGCCCATATTGCCGAACACCATCGCCATAACGGTGACGGCCGTTCCCTTCAATCCTTTGATATTGTTGAGCTCGCGGTATTTGATCGCGCGCGCGTTCATCCACGAACCGAAAACCGCGTTGATCGCGTGCCACATCTGCTTTTCCGGATCCTGCGGGAATTCCGTTCCTGTCGTCTTTTGATACAGCGCTTTGTATTTTGCGACGATTTCCTGAAGCTCGGACGTATCGAGTTCGTTGTCGAGTTTTTTACCTGCACGAGCTTTCGCTTCCGAAAGGATTTTTTCGAATTCCTCATGCGGAACGCCCATCGCGACGTCGCCGAACATCTGAATAAAGCGGCGGTACGCATCCCACGCAAAGCGCGGGTTGTTCGTCTTTTTCGCAAGACCGAGCACCGATTTGTCGTTGAGGCCGAGGTTGAGGATCGTGTCCATCATACCGGGCATGGAACTCGCAGCGCCCGAGCGGACGGAAACGAGCAGCGGATCGTCCTCTGCGCCGAGTTTTTTGCCGAACGCACGTTCGAGCTTTGCAAGATTCGTCGCGACATCGGAATACAGTTCTTTCGGATACTTTCTGTCATTATCGTAGTACATCTTGCACACATCGGTTGAAATGGTGAATCCCGGCGGAACCGGAACACCAATGTTCGTCATTTCGGCAAGGTTCGCACCTTTGCCTCCAAGTTCCGCGCGCATATCGGCGTTGCCCTCGGCTTTTTTGTTACCGAAAAAATAAACGAGTTTTGTCTTTGCCATGTAATAACTCCATATAAGGATCGAGAGATAAGATAATAAAATAATACAAGGAATTAACTGCCCTGTCAATGCGGTTACCGTGCGATAATTATTAACAAAAAAAATCGACAGCGACGGTCACACGGAATTGAATGCTCCGCAAAAAACAAAGGAGCCGAACGGACGTCCCCGACAAAGAAGTACGCGTTTTTTTTACACTATATTTTTATTTTCCGAAACGCCGATACCGCTCATACAGCAAAATGCCGGCAGCGACGGACACGTTCAAACTGTCGATCTTTCCGCACGTCGGAACAGATACGATCGCATCGCACTGCTTTGCAAGGAGCGGTGAAATCCCCTTCCCTTCGCTCCCCATGACGATGACCGTTTTCGGTGCAAAGTCGACGGAATCGAGCGCCTCTCCGCCTGCATCTGCGCCGTACACCCAAAAGCCCGCGTCTTTTAAACGCTGAACCGCGCGTACCGCATTCGGTACGATGCTCACGGGAACCCACGCTGCAGCTCCCGCGCTGGAACGGGCGATCACTTCGCTGTGGGCAATGTCGTTTGCGCTCCTAGCCTGCGGCAGGATGACGAGGGAGACGCCGAACTGATCACAGCTTCGGATGATCGCTCCGACGTTATGCGGATCGGTCACGGAATCGAGTACGAGCACCGTCATATACGGCGCGTCGTTTCGCACGGAAGCATTTTGTAATAAGCCGATATCTACTGCCGACTGCGACGCGGCATTTTCTACGAAAGCGTTTTGCGTATCGGCTCGGGCGACAGCGTTTTTCACTGCGCCGTTTTGCAATGATGCGGCTTGCGTCGATAAAACTTCTGGATGAGGCGGAAGAGAAGCGATCCATTCGTCAAAATCGACGATGTTGTGCGCGCTCTCCGATCCACCCGAAACGCAGAGTACGATGCCGCGGTGGTCGCGCGCCGTTTCGGAAAGCGGTGCAACAAGCGAATCGAGGGCATCGTCGTCGGTCTGTTCGCAAGGGATGCCTTCCTGCTTTGCAAGCGCGATGATTTTTTTTGCGCGCGGACCCGCTTTGCTCCACAGGATGTGCATGCGGCTTCCGCTATGCGAAGCGCTTCGTATGCGCTCTTCGATCGCGTGAAAGCCCGTAACGATCCGTTCAGCCATATCGCACCGCGTTTACCGTCCGCAGCATTGTTTGTATTTTTTCCCGCTGCCGCAGGGGCAGGGATCGTTCCGTCCGATTTTTTTGCCTTCCCGCCGGATCGTCGTCGTTTTGAGATTACCCGTCGTATACAGCCATTCGCCGTCGGATTTTTCGAACGCTGCGGTTTCATGATGTTTATCGCGAAGCCCGTGACGCGTATAATCGGCTTCGAATTCGACGATGCCTTCGGTATCGCCTGTCGTGCCTTTTTCGGTACGCAGGATTTTCAAGCCGTGCCACACGGACTGCTTGCTCCAATCCTCAGTCGCTTTGCGGTCTATGTCGCCTCGGTCTTCGCCCGCTTTGCATGTGTTTACGATAAAGTCGATTTCATGTACGACGTAGGCCGTGTACCGCGCACGCATGAGCGCTTCCGCGGTAGCGGCCTTTGTTTTGCCGGTCACGACGGGTCCGCAGCAGGCCGCATATTTTTTGCCGGAACCGCACGGGCACATATCAATGTTTTCGTTAGCCATAGCGCGAGTATAGCACTAACATTCTTTAGAATTCAATAGTCGAACAAAATATCAATTTTGGAGAATGTTGAATTCGTGCGCGGAAGCGCACAGTTAATAAGCGATGTTTCGGCTTCGTCCGAAACTCGAAGTTAAATTGAACGGCGCTATCTCAGACGTTCAATTTAAACCTTCCTTAAAATTCAAGGATTTCATACACAGTTGTTTGCGCGCTTTCGATCCACTTGAAAGTTTGTGCTCATCCATATAAACGCATCTTGTATGCACAGCATTGCTCCGTCTTTTATCAACGTATAACCTTGCAGCCTTCCTAAAAAAAATAAAAAAAACACTAATGTCTTTTTGCCGAATTCCGATGATTAGTATGTAAGGTGATAAAACCAAAACAAGCCGAGTACGGTTTGTCTGATACCAAAGCTGAAGGAGATTACTTATGGTTATCAATCACAATATGAGCGCTATGTTTGCAACTCGCGCTGAGGGACTCACGGAGGTTTCCCAACAGAAAGACATGGAAAAGCTGTCCTCTGGTATGAGAATAAACCGTGCAGGAGACGATGCTTCCGGCCTCGCCGTTTCGGAAAAAATGCGCAGCCAGATCCGCGGCTTGAATCAGGCCTCGACGAACGCGCAGAACGGCATTTCGTTCATTCAGACGACGGAAGGTTATCTGCAGGAAACGACCGACATTATCCAGCGCATCCGTGAACTGGCCGTTCAGTCTTCCAACGGTATTTACAGTGCTGAAGACCGTATGCAGATCCAAGTCGAAGTTTCTTCGCTCATCGCGGAAGTCGACCGCGTTGCGAGCGCGGCACAGTTCAACGGTATGAACATGCTCACCGGCCGCTTTGCCCGCCCGACGGGAGAAAACACCGTTACCGGTTCGATGTGGTTCCACATCGGTGCGAACATGGATCAGCGCACGCAAGTTTTCATCGGCACGATGTCGGCCATGGCTCTCGGTCTCCGCAATGTCGGCGACGAATCGATCATGACTCTCGAAACGCCGGATGAAGCGAACCGTGCGATCGGTACGCTCGACGAAGCGATCAAAAAAATCAACAAGCAGCGCGCCGACCTCGGTGCATATCAAAACCGTCTCGAAAAGACGATCGTCGGTCTCGATATCGGTGCGGAAAACCTCCAAGCATCCGAGAGCCGCATCCGCGACGCCAACATGGCAAAAGAAACGGTTAACTTCACGAGAGACAGCGTTCTCTCACAGGCAGGCACGGCTATGATCGCACAGGCGAATCAATCAAGCCAAAATGTGCTGAGCTTACTTCGGTGAAATCGTCGTAAACGCGAGAAGCCGATAAATACAGCTGCTCCGAACGTTCCGAAAGCGAACGCGTCGGAGCGGCTTTTTTGTTTTTAATAAGGTACATACCCCGCTTTTTCCCGTTGCCGATTTCAGCGTTTTATATTACACTCATTTTATGGCTTACGAAGTTACGGCGACGCGGCGGCGGCCCAAGCAATTTTCCGATTTGGTCGGACAGGAATTTGTTGCGGAAACTTTAAAGAATTCGATCTCGTCGCATCAGATCGCTCATGCGTATTTGTTTTCCGGTCCGCGCGGCTGCGGCAAAACGTCTACGGCACGCATCCTCGCAAAAGCGCTCAACTGCGAAAACGGGCCGACGCCTTCTCCGTGCGGCACCTGCGCGCATTGTACGGAAATCACGAAAGGCGCGAGCCTCGACGTTATCGAAATAGACGGCGCGTCGAATACGAGCGTGAACGACGTACGCCAAATCAAAGACGAAGTGATGTTTCCGCCGAATTCGTCTCGCTATAAAATCTATATCATCGACGAAGTGCACATGCTTTCGACGAGTGCGTTCAACGCGCTTTTAAAAACGATCGAAGAGCCGCCGCCCTACGTCGTCTTTATCTTTGCGACGACGGAGTTGCAAAAAGTTCCGGCTACGATCAAAAGCCGTTGTCAGCAATTCAATTTCCGTCTCGTTTCCGCAGAAAAGATAAAAGATTTGCTTGCCGATGCGGTACGTGAATTGTCGATTCAAGCGGACGATGAAGCGCTTTATTGGATTGCGCGAGAGGCGACCGGCTCGATCCGCGACGCGTATACGCTTTTCGATCAGGTTGCGGCGTTCAGCGACGGCGTCATCACCTATGACAAAATCCGCGACAAGCTCGGTCTCGTCGGCGTGGACAGACTCAACGAATTATTTGAAAAGTGTGCGGCGGGCAAAGCCGACGACGCGATCGGCGTACTCGACGCGTATCTCGAATCGGGTATTTCGATCGAACAATTAATCGCAAACAGTACGAATTATATCCGAAGTCTTTTATTGATTAAAAACGGCATTACAAAAGAATCGCTGCTCGGCAGTTCGGCCGAACGTTACAGTTCCGCCGTCATCGAAGCGTGGAATACGGTGCAAGTCGAGCGCGCGCTTTCGATTTTTTTGCAGCTCTACCGCGACATCCGTTATTCGCTTTCGCCGCGCTACGAAATCGAACTTGCGTTTTCGCGTTTGTGCTGGCTTTCCGAGTACGTGTCGCCCGCCGAAGTCAAATCCGCGATCGACTCCGCCCGTGCATTGTTGACGGCGGGATCTCCCGTGCATTCGGTGCAAGATGCGGGACGCGCTGCACAAAACGATGCGGCGAATGCACAATCTGCCGGACAATCGTCCGGAACCGATGCGGCGGCAGGACGGGCTGCGCGTCAATCGATCGGGAGCAATGCGGCGTATGCGCAAGCGGCACCGACTGCGCAAACATCGGTGCAGAAGGATGAAAATGCCGAACGATCGAAAAGCATTCCTCAAAATGCTTTTGCGTCTTCGGCGCAAAGCCGTGTAAGTGCAGAACTGCCTAAAGCCATGCCGCGTTTTTCAGCCCTCGCGGAACAGGCGCCGGAGAACGAAAGCCCTTTTTATAACGGCGGGGCCGTGCCGCCTGAACAAGCGGCGGTGAAAAACGACGGGCTGCCGGAAATGCAGCCGCCCTTTCAAAGCGCTCCTTCATGGGGAGATGACTTTTCCTCCGACGATTTCAATGACATCGACGAAAGCGATGAGACTTCAATCGACGAGGGAAATGGAAACGACGACGCGGATGAAAGCGGCGATTTGGTCGTAGCGGCGCATATTCCTCCGCTGCACGTTGAGCGCCCGGGCGAAGCGGAGGCTGAAACGCAAGCCTATGTAACGGGCGGCGGCCGCACGATTACCATTGCACAGCTTCGCGGGAGCGTTATCGCCGAACTCGGCATACACGATGCGCCGACGGCTGCAGCGCTTATGACGACGACCCCGTGGCAAATTTCAGGCGATGCGATTTCGACGCAGGCCGCGACGGCGTATCAAAAGGCGCAGCTTGAACGGCAGCGCGACGCGATTTTGCGGACGCTTGAAAAGGTGTGCGAGCGGCGCATGGATTTTTCGGTCGGTTTAAAAGAAATCGAAGAGGCGGCGGGGCCGGCGGAAGTGCCGCAGCAGATAAAAATCCTGTGCAGTGTTTTTAAGGGAAGCATAGTAGGGGGAAAGATATAGATGAATCCGTTTGAATTGTTGCAAAATACGGCAAAGCTCAAAGAAGAAGCGCAAAAGATGCAGGACGAGCTCGCCGCGTTATCCGCCGAGGGTTCGTCCGGCGGCAAAATGGTTACCGTTACCGTAAACGGAAAAATGGAGATGACTGCGATTCACATCGATCCCATTTGCGTCGACAAGCGCGATGTCGCGATGCTCGAAGATTTGATCGTCGCCGCTCACCACGATGCGATCGCCAATATACAGGAACAAATCAAAGCGAAAACCGGTTCGCTTTTGCAGGGGCTCAATATCCCCGGATTGAATGTATGAACACGCTCGAAGAACTTGTCGATTCGTTTTCGCATCTTCCCGGCATCGGAAAAAAGAGCGCGTCGCGCATCGTGCATTATTTATTAAAATCCGATCGCGCCTATGTGAACCGTTTTTCAGAACAGCTTTCGGTGTTGCAGGACAGAATCAAACAGTGTTCGATCTGCGGTTCGTGGACGGAAGACGATCCCTGTCCTATCTGCTCGAACCCGCTCCGCGACAAAACCCTCATCTGTGTCGTCGAACAGCCGCAGGACGTGCAGACGATAGAAAGCGCACACGAATACACCGGTTTGTATCACGTGCTCGGCGGTGTGATTTCTCCGATCGACGGCATCGGCCCCGATCAGCTGCGCATCGCCTCCCTCATTTCCCGCGTAAAAGACGAACACATCGAAGAGATAATCATCGCGACGAACCCGACGGTAGAAGGCGATACGACGGCATTGTACGTGCAGCAGCTCCTTGCAAAAATCGGCGGCGTAAAAGTGACGCGCCTTGCATCCGGCATTCCCGTCGGCGGCGATTTGGAATATACCGATAAGCTGACTTTAATGCGGAGCTTCCGCGGAAGGATCGCGCTGTAGTAAAAGATCGGGAACGGACGGCGCGCTCCGCTCTTTTCGAACACTTTTCGAACACTGCTTGTCAATTCTTATTATATGCCCTATACTGAAAGTATGAGAGAGCGCATAATACAGTATTCCTCCGCTTTCCGCGTAGGTGCGGCCGCCTGCCTGCAATTCTGCAGCGGGACACTTGACACGCCTCTGCGGCTGCGACAAAATTCTCTGCTTCTCTGCTTCTCTGCTTCTCTGCTTCTCTGCTGAGGGCTGATTCCGCTCATCCGCCGCATACCGGTCAGTACATAAGGGACATACAATATAAACTTCGCACAATACGCACGAAGGACTCACCGTCCCCGTGCGTTTTTTTTATATCCGCACGCAAATTTATAATCGCAATGGATAATTGGTAATTACAAATCACACATTAACAATTAAAACGAGGAGGAGTGTATATGAACTCACACAACAAAAAGGGAGGAGCGGCGCTCGCCATAGCCGCATTGGCGCTTGCCGCATCGTTAATATTTACCGCCTGCCCGAATGCGGCGGGCGGGAACAACGAAAGCGGCAATTCCGGCGGAGGCGGCAACACAGGCGGAGGCAGTTCGCCTATCGAAGGCGTATGGAAAGCGGTTTCCGCAACAACTGTTACAGGCGGCGTAACGCAAACGGACAATTTTCCCGTTCAGTGCGAGGATCCGGATAATTCCGGTAACACCGGCGCCAAACGGCAGTCTTATATGTGTTTTCAGAGGGGATGGATGTATAACGCGGATGAGTTTAGCGGTATGTCGGTTCCCGAAAAAAACGGACTTGTCGGTGAAGAGAGCAGCCAATCCTACACCCTTTCGGGAAACACGCTTACTATGGAGGGCACGGAATATACCGTCAGTTATCCTTCAGCCGGCCGTATGGAGCTGAAAACGGTTGAAGCAGGCGGCGACAGCCAGATTATGCTGCTTGAAAAAACAACCGACTATACTGCAGAACAAATAGCAGCCGCCCCCGTAACGGGATGTGCCGTGCTTGTCCTGAGCAGCGATAAGCCCGCCATTAAAGTTCAGGCATATACCTCCGACCACAACCCCGTAACGGTAGCAGGCTGCACTCAAACCTCTCTTGCACACGGGACGGAAACGGAACTGAATGCAACAGGCACACGGGTAGTCCTAAAAGGCAAAATCACCATACTGGAGTGCCCCGACAATCGGCTTGCCGCCCTTAATGTACAAGGTCTAAGTGCTTTGACAAGTTTGAAGTGCACCGGCAATCAGCTTACCGAACTTAACATACGGAACTTAAGCGCTTTGACAGCTCTGGAGTGCGGCCGCAATCGGCTTACTTCTCTTGACGCACAGGGCTTAAGCACTTTGTACTATCTGTCCTGCGCTGAAAATCAGCTTACCACGCTTACTATACAAGGCTGCACCTCTTTGCAAACACTGCTCTGCGGCACGAATCAGCTTACTTCTCTTGATGCACAGGGCTTAACCGCTTTGAAAGAGCTGTACTGCCCCAAAAATCAGCTTGCCACGCTTAACGTACAAGGCTGCACCTCTTTGCAAACGCTGCACTGCTACACCAATCAGCTTACTTCTCTTGACATACATGGCTTAACCGCTTTGGAATGGCTGTCCGGCGGCAGCAATCGGCTTACCTCTCTTAATGTGCAAGGCTGTACCGCTTTGCAAAAGTTGACCTGCGGCACAAATCAGCTTACGGCGCTTAATGTACAAGGTTTAACCTTGTTGCAAAAGCTGGGGTGTAACGATAATCAGCTTAGTACGCTTAACGTACAGGGCTTAACCGCTTTGCAAACGCTGCGCTGCAACGGCAATAAGCTTGCCTCTCTTAACGTAAAAAACTTAAGTGCTTTGAAAGAGCTGTACTGCAACGATAATCAGCTTACCACGCTTACTGTACAAGGCTGCACCGCTTTGAAAGCTCTGGAGTGCAACGGCAACGGGCTTACCTCCCTTAACGTGCAAAACTGCACCGCTTTGCACCGTCTGTACTGCGACAGAAATCGGCTTGATGCCCAAGCGTTTACAAAAATCTTTGACGATTTACCGTCGGTTACAATTGGATTCTGTGTTCTTTACACCGAAAAAGCAGGCGTTAGCGAAGGCAACCATACCGATTTTACCGCACCGCCGGCACTGCAGAGCGCCTTTCAAAACGCAAAAACGGTAAAGAAATGGAAGATGTATAAATACGATACGGCCGGAGAATCTGTTGAGATGTAGGTTCATCCGTGTCGGTATGGGAATTGCACTTCCGTGTGCAATTCCCAACTCGAGTTTGTTCCGCAAACTCGGTTACGTATGGCTTTTGCGGCATCCATGCCGGGAATTAAACAGTCTGACTGCTCTCAAGCCGGAGAAAACTTCGGCTTTTTTTAAAGGAGTGAAAGTGGGCAGGACGCCCATACGGGGAAAAGTTTTTTGTGCGCGGGCGTTCTCTTTTTAATAATTGCATCGCTCCCTTTTAAAGTCGTTTAATCTGTGGTATAATGAAAAACAGGAGGTATGCTATGCCTACAATGACCATGACAAATAAACTGTATCAAGAATTGGAACAGGCAGCCCGAATGACCGGTGCGGCAAAAGATACCGTCTTAGAAAATGCCCTCAGCCGCTACCTTGCCGAATTGAAGGAAGATGCCGAAGATGCCATGTGTGCCGAAAAAGCGTGGAATGACTTTGAAAAAAGCGGGGAAGCTGCAATACCTGCCGATGTTCTGTATAAAGAGCTTGGACTGTAACTAAAATGAAAGTTGAATATGCTCCGGCGGCGAGCAAACAGTTTTCACGGCTCGATAAGCTGATACAAAGCCGAATCAAAAAATATATGAGCGAAATCGCTTCACTTAATAATCCGCGTTCCCGCGGGAAAGCGCTTACTTCAAATCTTTCAGGACTATGGCGGTACCGCGTCGGCGATTACCGCATTTTATGCCGCATCTGTGACGATAAATTGATTATTACCGTCATCGAAATAGGACACCGCTCAACGGTGTATCGATGAAAAGAGTGTATTCAGAATGATATTTTGCGGGATTACTTGGAACGAAAATCACGGGAAGTGCAATAAAAAGCATCGGCTGAAATAGTGCCTCCGCTTTTTATCTCGAGTTTGCGTCGCAAACTCGACTATAGTACGGGTGCGCTCGTGCGCACAGAAAAAACTTTTTCGGAAGTTGATACTTCCTGCAAAAGTTTTTTGAGAGGAATCAATATGTTAGTAGCCGAATACGATTATGATACGGATATAGCCGTACAGAGAGACGAAAGTTTAAGGATTGGTATACAGCAAGGAATACAACAAGGCTTCGCCGACGGGTCATACCAAAAAGCACTTGAAACAGCAAAGGCTTTTAAACGGCTTGGCTTTGATATTGCTAAAATAGCCGAAGGAACAGGGCTTTCCGTTGAAGAGATAAAAGCTCTATAAGAATCAGCACTTTTGCAAATAGGCGGAGCAGATACAAGGAGTTAGGCAAAAAAGTACCACAGGCGTATCGACTATACGTTGAGCGTTTATTTTTGGCGTGCGACACAGCAGATGCCTGCATATTTGCAAAAGAGAGATAATAAACATGCTAGTAGCCGAATATGATTATGATACGGACATTGCAGTACAGAGAGCTGAAGAAAGACAAATAGCTTTTTCCGACGGTTCGCGCCAAAGAGCACTTGAAACGGCTCGGATTTTAAAACAGCTTGGGGATCCCGTAAAAAAGATAATGCAAGCTACCGGTCTAACCCAAGAAGAAGTGGAATCGATTAATTAATGGATAATGTGTAATGGATAATTGATAATTTAATTACAAATTACACATTACCAATTAACAATTGAATTACACATTACCAATTACAAATTATAAAACCGTCTTGAGTGCGGGGAAAACTCCGGCTCGGGGCGGTTTTTTTGTGAGTAAGTTTCCCGCACACCGTTACACTACCGGCAAAAAATCCTATACCGCAATTTCGCAATCTGTGCTATACTGTGCAGGTCAAATGTCGAGTTTGGAAAATATCAGCTAATAAAGCTGTGCTTACAGCGAGAACCCGTCCGCTTAGCCGGGGTCGAGCTTTTTAAGACAGGCTTTCGCAAGCCTAACGCTCGAAACGGCACGCAGCCGGAACCTCGCCGTAAGCATAATTTTATTTAGTTTTCCAAACTCGCCATTCAGTTAGTACGCGAAACGGATGGAAAATTTCGAGTTTTAGAAAACTCGAAATTGAACCTACTCAATATAATCTCAAGTGTATAACC
Organism: Treponema sp. Marseille-Q4523; assembly: GCF_016901105.1. Lineage (NCBI taxonomy): Bacteria > Pseudomonadati > Spirochaetota > Spirochaetia > Treponematales > Treponemataceae > Treponema > Treponema sp. Marseille-Q4523. The sequence goes on from NZ_JAFEVM010000011.1 coordinate 52,104, forward strand.
GGAGGCGTGAATGGGCGGCGATAATTACGTAATCGAAATGCTTCACATCAGAAAGGAATTTCCCGGCATCGTTGCAAACGACGACATCACGCTGCAGGTAAAAGACGGCGAAATCCACGCGATACTCGGAGAAAACGGAGCGGGCAAATCGACGCTCATGAGTATTTTGTTCGGGCTCTATCATGCCGACGGCGGTACGATAAAAGTACACGGCAAAGAAGAGGCGATCAAAAATCCGAACGATGCGACGAAACTCGGCATCAGCATGGTGCATCAACATTTTCAGCTTGTGCGCAATTTTACCGTCACCGAAAATATCATCCTCGGAAACGAAGGCGCTTTCGTTTTGCGCCGGAGGGAAGCGTCGAAAAAAATTAAAGCGCTCAGCGAGAAGTACGGACTCAACATCGATCCCGATATGAAGATCGAAGATATTTCCGTCGGTATGCAGCAGCGCGTCGAAATACTCAAAATGCTGTACCGCGACGCGAAGATATTGATCTTCGACGAACCGACGGCAGTGCTTACGCCGCAGGAGATCGACGATCTCATGGGTATCATGAAAAATCTTGCCAAAGAAGGCAAATCGATCATCCTCATCACGCATAAGCTCAACGAAATAAAGACGGTCGCCGACCGCTGTACGATCATCCGGCGCGGAAAAATGATCGGCGTCGTCGATGTCGCTTCTACGAGTATGCAGGATATGGCGGCGAAGATGGTCGGACACCCCGTAAGTTTTAAAGTCGATAAAGCGCCCTCGCGTCCGGGGCGGGCGATCCTCGAAATCAAAAACCTCTCCGTCATGAATGCGAAAAACGTCGCAGGCGTCAAAAACTTTTCGCTTTCGGTGCATGAAGGTGAAATCGTCGGACTTGCCGGCGTCGATGGGAACGGGCAGAGCGAACTCGTCGAAGCGATCACGGGTTTGACGCCGATCGCAGACGGTTCGATTTTTATCGACGGGGAAGATGCGACGTCCTTTACGATCCGCGAACGCAACGAAAGCGGCATCGCGCATATTCCGGAAGATCGGCAAAAGCGCGGCATCATCCCGACCGAATCGATTGCGGAAAATATCGCCGTAAAGGATTTTTACCGCTGGCCGTTCAGCAAGCGGGGCATCCTTGACGATAAATGCATCAACTCCTACGCCGAAGACGTCGTTAATAATTTCGACGTTCGCTCGGGCGAAGGGATAAAATCGCCTGCGGGAAAACTTTCCGGCGGAAACCAGCAAAAGCTCATCATCGGACGAGAGCTTTCCGTTAAACCGAAACTGCTCATCGCCGTTCAGCCGACGCGCGGGCTTGATGTCGGCGCGATCGAATACATCCATAAACAGATCGTCGCTCAGCGCGACAAGGGAAACGCCGTGCTGCTCGTTTCGCTCGAACTCGACGAAGTGTTCAATCTGTCGGATAAAATCGCCGTCATAAGCGGCGGCGAACTTATCGATATCGTAAAAACACAAGAGACGAACGAACACGCGGTCGGCCTTATGATGGCGGGCGTCAAACACGGAGGAACGCAGCGATGAAGCACGGGGCAACGCATATCGAAAAACACGCCGAAGCGAAAAAGCGTCGGGGAGAAAAGCACGAAGAGCGGAAAAGCGGGACGTTTTTAATTGCGTTGAGCGCCGTCGTGCTCGGTCTTGTCGCGGGCGGCATCCTCATGGCGGCCATCGGAGAAAATCCGCTTGAAGCTTATCTCTATATGTTCCGCGGCAGCCTTATGAATTCGGAGCGCGTCGGAAACACGATCGCAACATCGACGACGCTGTTTTTTACCGGACTCGCGTTTGCGTTCGCGTATAAAACGGGCTTGTTCAATATCGGCTGTTCCGGGCAAATGCTCGCGGGAGGACTGGTCGCGACGATAGCCGCGCATTATCTCTTTTTGCCGCGTCCGCTCTATCTCATTGCATTGATCCTGTGCGCAGTGCTCGGCGGCGCGCTGTGGGCTGCGATCCCCGGTTTTTTTAAAGCGAAATTCAACGTGCATGAAGTCGTATCGACGATTATGATGAATTGGATCGCTTATTGGAGCGTGTATTATTATATTCCCGCGTATCTCAAAGGGCCGTCGCTCGAAACGGAAAGTTCCGCAATCGCCGTAACGCAATCGCTCCGTACTCCGTGGCTTACTAATCTCTTTGCCGGTTCTACTTATATCAATTTAAGCGTTTTTATCGCGATCGTCGCCCTCGTCGCCGTGCAGTTTTGCTTGAGCAAAACGACGCTCGGTTTCAGTTTAAAAGCCGTCGGCGCAAATAAAAGCTGCGCGGAATATGCAGGTATCAACGTAAATTCGAGCATCGTTTTGTCCATGATGATTTCAGGTGCGCTTGCAGGACTGGCCGGTCTTTCTTACTACACGGGCTATTCGCTCAATATGCAAATCGGCGTCATGCCGTCACAAGGCTTCGACGGCATAGCGGTCGCCTTACTCGGCGCTTCGACGCCCGTCGGTGTTTTGCTCGCGTCGATATTTTTCGGCATACTGCAGTCGGGCAAGGGATTTATGAACGCGATGACGTCCGTTCCGCCTGAAATCGCCGACACGATCATATCCGTCATCATCTACTTTACCGCGACGAGTATTTTGTTCGAACGGTTGTGGAACGGCGTTTTCCGCAACATACGCGGAAAGCGAAAAGCAAATAGTAACAATGCCGATAACGCGCAGCGTGCGGCGCAGGGAGGCCGCTGATATGTGGGAACTTTTTTCGCAGATTTTTCCGTACGTCATCGCATATACGATTCCCATGCTCGTCACGAGTTTGGGCGGTCTCTACAGTGAACGTTCCGGCGTTACGAACTTGGGGCTTGAAGGGCTCATGCTTTCAGGCTATTTCGGAAGCGCATTCGTCATCAAACTCACCGAAAATGCAATGCCGCACACCGCGTATATCGCACTCGGCTTGGCGGCGGGAGTGCTGTGCGGTATGCTCGTCGCGTCGCTTCACGCGTTCGCATCGATCAATCTGAAAGCCGATCAGACGATTTCCGGAACGGCGATCAATATGCTCGCTGCCGCTCTCACCGTATACGTCGCGCGCCTCGTCACCGGAAGCGGCAATATTCCTATCGTCATGGGCATCGTGCGCGACGACATTCCCTTCCTTTCAAAGATCCCCGTACTCGGCGCGCTGTTTTTTTCGCGCTCGTACTGGTCGACGTGGCTCGTGCTTGCCCTTTGGGGATTTTCGTTTTGGCTTTTATACAGCACGTCCTTCGGTTTGCGTCTGCGCGCCTGCGGCGAACACCCGTCGGCGGTAGAAAGCGCGGGCATCAATGTGCGCAGGATGCGCTGGTTCGGAGTGCTCGCAAGCGGCGCGCTTTCGGGGCTCGGCGGCGGCGTTATGCTCGTCACGTACAGCGGAGAGTTCAACGGTAGCGTCGCAGGTCTCGGCTTTTTGTCGATCGCGGCGCTCATCTTCGGGCAGTGGAAGCCGCTCGGTATTTTAGGCGCGACGTTCTTTTTCGGATTTTTTACGACGCTTGCAAACGTGTCGCAGGCGATCCCCGCGCTCAACGTCGTGCCGACGGTCATCTTCAAAGTGTTCCCGTACATCGTTACGCTCGTAGCTCTCGTCTTTTCATCGAAGCACATGTCCGCGCCTGCAGCCGACGGAATTCCGTATTGAAAGAAGAGGCGGAAAGGGCGGCGCTTTTTCGGTAAAGCCGAAATCAGGAGAGGGAATTAATGCTGTCTTCATATACGTTACGCATATGGGCGTTCATACAATTGAGTACGAGATTTAAATCTTTTTTTTCAAAAGCGACTACGATATTGTTATGATCGTGCAATGCTTTTTCTTTATTAACAAAGAAAAACGTTTTTGTTCGATATAATTCGCTTTGTGCCCGTACGGTACTATACATTTCAAATAACCGAACGTTATCCGCATTTTTAAAAATAATTTCATGAAATTTTCTGTCGTAACTGAGAAAAATATTAAAATCATCAAAATTCCGGAATGCGTTTTGATTGTCACGCAACTGATATCCCGTTTCATCACAGTGTTTTTCAAACGCAAGTCGACAGGCGGTGATTTCCATCATTGTCCGGATTTCATGTACCGCGTTGATGTCTTTTGCAGTCGGAGTAATAACGAAACTGCCCTTATTCGGAATAATAATTACAAGCTGTTCTATGGCAAGTTTTTCTATGGCTTTAATAATCGGTGCACGGCTCACATCGTATGCCTGTGCTATTTTAATAACTTCAAGCCGTTCACCCCATTTTAATGTCCCGTTGAGGATATGCTCTTTCAATTTGACATAGGCCTGGTCGCTTAAAGAATTTACGATCAATTTCTCGGGATTTTTTAGGTCGCTCATTTTTGTGCCTCTATGACATATTCGCAGAGTTTATATAAATCGACAAAGTAATTAATCCGTATGTGTCATAAACATTAGATACACTGTGTTGTTACTCTATAGACAGATACGGAATTTATCGATCGGTAGCCGAAAAGTATAGGATAAAAATCGATTATTGTCAAAAGCCGTAATATTATGAAAATACCATACGGAAATTTTCATCTAATCAATTTCTTTTATTAAATATATCTCCTGCCAATTATATCGTTTTATCGGCATCACCCTTTTTCGGATCCGCTTGTCAAGCCGGCTATAATATATTTTTGAGCGAAGATACCGATTAAGAACATCGGAATAACGGCAATAACGGACAATGCCGAAATATTACCCCAACTTACGCCGAACTCGCTGTATGCCAATTCCGAAATGGCAATAGAAAAAGTTTTTGCTTGAACCGTTTTCGATAAAGAAAGCGGAATTAAAAAAGAATTCCAAATTGTCAAAAACGTAATAATAAGCGTACTCGAAATCGATGGTCCCGAAATAGGCAGTACTATTTTACGAAGAGTTTGTAATGAATTACACCCGTCTATTTTTGCGGCATCGAATAACGACATCGGGATGTCGTCAAAAAAAGTCTTTAAAAGCCATGCCGCAAGCGGATATGCCATTGCACTGATGACAAGTCCGATACCGAGTTTTGTATCGTATAATCCGATTTTTTGAAGAAAAAAATACATCGGAATAATAATTGCAATTTCCGGTATCATTCGTGCAACAATGATAAAAATCATACATGCGTTTTTTCCCTTAAAATTGAATGTCGACGAAAAACTATACCCTGAAAATATCGCACAAATCATAACGAGCGCCGTCGAAAAAAGCGTAATAATCATACTGTTAATAAAATATCTACCGTAAGCCGTTTTATTTAGGATCGCTTTATAGTTATCAATATATAAAAATGAATCGGGAAGAATTTTCTGATGCGCCGCAAAGATTTCCGATTCCGTTTTAAATGATGTAAACACTATCCACAAGATTGGAAGAATCGTATACAGCAAAATCAATATAGCAAAAAAATAATATAAAATTGTTCTTATGCAATCTTTATTTTTCATCGTTGTCATAGCTTACCTCTTTACCGGGATTGATTGTTTTTCATGTCTTTTTCAGAACGACACCGATAAAGCGAATACTTACCAAAAGACATAATATAAAAATTATACTTGTCGCTGCAGAACCTAAGCCGATATTAAAACCGACCATACCGCGTTTGTATGCATAGGTACCGAGCAATTCCGTAGTTCCTGCGGGGCCACCGCGCGTTATAATCCAAACGGAATCAAATGTCCTGATCGCTACCATTGAGCGCATTAAAAATGCAACGCTGGCCGATTTTTTTAACATGGGAACAGTAATGCGGAGCATTTGTGTAAACATATTTGCGCCGTCAATGGTTGCAGCTTCATACAATTGTACGGGAATTCCCTGTAGCCCCGCATATAAGACAAGTGTAATAAACGGCGTAAATGTCCAAATATCGATAAAGATAATGATTCCCAGAGTCAATCCGGGGGTACTGAGCCAAGCGATATTGTTTGAGATGAGCTTCATATCATGCAATAATTTATTCAAAATGCCTGAAGTACCGTTCAAAATCCATGACCACGTAAATGCGGTAACAACCTGAGGCATCATCCACGGTAAAAGCATTATACCTCGCAGAATTTTTTTCCCGACAAAATTTTGTTTTAATAATAATGCAAAGAAAAAACCTAATAAAAATTCGAACAACAATGCAAATAAAAGAAAGCAGAGCGTTTGAAAAAAGGTTTGCAAATAATGAGGATCCGTTAATAACGTTGTAAAATTTTTTAAACCGATAAAACGTTTCGGCACGGAAGATGCAAGATTATAGTTGAATAAGCTGTAGTAGAACCCCTGAATAATAGGGATCACCAGAAACCCCAAGACGAGTAATACTCCAGGAGCAAGATATGCATAAGATTCAAGCTGTAAACGGGTTGTTATCTTTTTCATATATCTCCATGAGCAGAAGATACAAAACAGACTGCAGCAGATAACCCGCTGCTGTCTGTCGATTCGTATTATTATAATTAATTATTCAGTAAATTGTTAATATCGCGGACGGCAGCATCGAGTGCCGCTTTCGGTGTCATTATTCCGGTCATGGCACGATCAATATAATCGCTTAAGATTATAGATGTTTCACCTCCTCGAGCCATAACGATTTTTTGAGCATTCGTACTTGCGATTTCGAATACTTTATTCGAAAACGCTGAGAAATCGGCAGGCATGGTATATTTTTTTTCAGCTTCGATATACGCAGATCTCCGGAACGGCCAATCTCTTCGTTTACTGAATTCAAATGCACCTGCTTCAGTGCTCAACAAATATTTTGCCAGATCCCAAGCCAAATCTTTTCGTTTCGACATGAGCGGTATGCCGAACGACCACGCGTTGAGCGGTGTTGCGGCGGTACCTTTTACCGAATGGGGCACGGGCGCAAAACCTATTTTACCCTCATACGCTGTACCGTATGTCATTCCATAAATATACGGCCAATGTAGCAGCATCGCAAATTTGCCGGACAAGAATCCTTCATTGATTTTATTATTGTCATAGGTGATGACATCTGGCGGCATGACTTTATATTTATTGCGAAGATCAACCATAAATTGCAATGCTTCTATTCCTGCCGTGCTGTTGAAGAGAGGTCTTCCGTCGGTATCGACTACTTTTCCTCCGTTTGTTAATAGAAAATTAAAAAAGGAATATGTATTGAACACTTGGCCGGGAACGCCGTTTGTTGCAAGTCCCCACTGATCGATATTACCGTCGCCGTTCGTATCTTTTGTTAATTTTTGTGCACATGCAATCAATTCATCCCATGTTTCAGGAATTTTCTTTATACCGGCTTGTTCAAATAAATCCTTTCGATAATAGAAGATATATGAGTCGAGTCCGTAAGGAACATTATATAGGTGTCCTTTATACTTGCTGATTCCTGCAGAAAGGATGTCGTCGTTATTGATCTTTGCTATATCGTATTCGGCATTATAACTGCCGTCCAGCGGTGTCAGCATTTGATACAGCTGATCAAGATAAAAGTCCCAGAACATAATCAAATCGTAGCGCGGATTCTGTGTCTTTGATGCCAATACATACGAAGATGCATACGTCTGTGTGTTCTCTTCTATGTAGTTAATTTTTACCTTGTTTTGTTTTGCCCATTCGTCCATAGATGCGCGAGCTGTTCTGACATCGCTTGTATTGACGACGACGGCGACCGTCAGTTCGTTTGTAATTCCTCCGCCCGAATCATTTGAACCTGCAGCAAAAAGATAACCAGCGCAAAATAAAATAAACAGCAGCAATGATCCTTTTTTCATTTTGAACCTCCTGCAAAATTCATATTTTTAACGGTATCAAACCAATTTACTTTCGGGATACACTTTAATAAGCCAATCGAAAAGAATTTTTTTATCTTCCTGTGTTAAATCCGTTGCAGGCTTACGTGGAAAACCTACATCGACTCCTTGCATACGCAGTGCATTCTTTATCATCGGAAGCCAATGCGGATCATCGTTTGCCCGTCGTACATACATAAAGTAATAAGCGATAGGTAACATCTTTTTCCATATTTTACGGCCTTTTTCCAAATCGTGGTCTTTATCAATTGCATTGAATAATTCGACACAAAGATCGGGTACGACATTCGGTAAGCCGGAAAGCCAGCCGTCAGCACCGACGCAAAACGATTCAAAAGGTGCATAATCGTGACCGTAAAGAACGGATACGTTATCATTATTGATATACTTGATATAATCGCAACGCATAGGATCTCCGTGTGCCGCCTTAATGCCGTTTACGATACCTTCGTCGGCGAGAATTTTCACTTGTTCGGGCGTAAGCTCATAACCGGCAAACCACGGATTGTTGTATACGTTAATCGGACCGCCAAATGCTTTTGAAACCGCACGGAGATGATTCAATGCATCTTTGATATTCGGATGATAATAAAACGGCAATAAACATAAGATACCGTTTACACCGACATCCTTATATCTTTTTGCCAATTCGCATGCAAGTTTCGTAGAATATCCAATTATACCTCCGATAACGGGAACTCTGCCTTTTGCAGCTTCGACAGTCGCTTTTACGACGGTAAGTTTTTCATCGTCGCTCAAAGCTGCACCTTCTCCGGTACTTCCGCACGGCGAGAGACCGTGTACGCCCTTACCGATAAGCCATTCAGCAAATCGTTTTTGACCTTCTATATCGACGGTATCATTTTCGTCGAAGATAGTCAGCATAGCGGGGATAATGCCTCTAAAGCCTTTTACCATAATTTACGCTCCTTACTGTATTCAACAGTTTTTTTGGGTGCTGAAAACACTACATACAACATCCAACATGTTACATGCAATATGATAAACCATGTAGTAATATATGTCAATAAGAAATTCGCTATATAATAAATAAAAATAGGAGATTATACTATATATATGTATTGTATATAGACAGCTCCGCTTATCCCAATATTCCCATTTCCGCCAAAATGATCGAAGCTGCGGCCGTCGCCGCGGTTTCCGTGCGCAAAATCCGCTCTCCCATCGAAGCGCGCGTATAACCGCAGTTTTCGAAGCGCGCGCGCTCGGCATCCGTCCAACCCCGCTCGCTTCCGATCGCCGCGATAACGGGGCACGGAAAAAGTTTTTCGCTCTTTTTTTTCGAAAGAAAGGCCGTAAGCGAAAGAGGCGCGTTTACGTTATCCAGCGCAATTTTGATCGCACGCTCTTTATCCGCGGCGGCAATACATTCGGCAAGCGTTTTATGCAGAGAGAGGCAGGGCACGTGCGTGCTTCCCGCTTGAGCACTTCCGTCGAGGAGCATTTTATACGCCGCTCCCCGCTCGACGAGCGACGACTGCATATAGGATTTTTCGCCGAGCTCCGTCCCCGTCAAAAAAATGTGCGAAGCGCCGAGACCCGCGACGTCGCGCAAAAGACGCTTGAGCTGGATAGGGCGCGGAAAGCCGACAATGAGCGTAAGGGGCGAAAGGGGCTTTCCGTCCGTTTCGGGTGTAAACGAAAACCGTATCGCCCCTTCGTCCATATCCGTAATCAAAGCCTTGCCCGCCATTCCTCCGATGACGCCTGCGCTGAATGTGTCGCCCGTTTTTTTGTGAAGTATCTTTACGATATGCCGCGCGCGTTCGTCACGAAGCGGAAGCGGATTATTGATTTCGGCGGCGGTAAAAAGACAGATATTCATGATTCTAAAAAGCGGCGTTTTAAAAACGCACACCGCGGAAAAATCCTAATTCAATCGGTCGATTTAATCAAGCGTAAAATTATGCTATAATGCGGCCATGCAAAAAAATCGATTCGACGATATGACGTGGCCCCTTATGCTGTCCGCGTTTCCGAAAAGTGCAAGCCTCCCGATCGTCTCATATCACCGTATCCTCTCTCCTGATTTTCCCGAATTTATTAATAATTATATCGATCTTCCGATTTTGCAGCGGCTTTCGGGGATCGGACTTTTGTGCGGCACGGATTGGACGCCGCTCTATCGAAATCGATTTTTTTATTCGCGGCTCGATCACAGCATCGGCGTCGCGCTCATATTGTGGCACTTTACGCACGACCGGGCTGAAACGCTCGCAGGCCTTTTGCACGACGTTTCAACGCCCGTTTTCAGTCACGTTGCGGATTTCAGAAACGGAGACGCGCTTACGCAGGAATCGACGGAAAACGAAAACGAATCGATGATCCGAAACGACGACGCCCTTTGCGCCATGCTCAAATCAGACGGTATTTCGATCGATGCCGTTGCCGACTATCACGTCTATCCGCTTGCGGACAACAAGCTCCCGCGTCTTTCGGCTGACAGACTCGAATACATGTTTCCCTCGGGAGCCGCGCTCGAAGGAAGCTGGACGCTTTCCGAAATCGCAGAAGCCTACGGCGACATCGATATCTGCATCAATGAAGACGGAGAGAGCGAACTCAGCTTTCGAACGCAAAAAATCGCGGAAACCTACTGTGAAAAAACTTGCCGTACGGGGCACATTCTGCAGCTCAACGAAAACAAACTTGCACTCAAGCTGCTTTCGGATATCGTCGACCGCGCGATCGCGATCGGGTTGATCGCCGAAAAAGACTGCTATGAAAAAACCGAGCGCGAAATCGTCGCCCGATTCGACTCGTTTACTGAAAGCGTACAAAGCGGAAATGCGGCAAGCAAAAAATTGTATGGCGGAGAGGCGACCGGCGGCAACCGTGATGTCGTGTATGCCGCTTCCCGTAACCCGCCGGCTTCCGCTCCGCAGAGAGAATTTGTTAAACGCTGGCGAACGTTCCGAACGATGACGCGCATCGAACATACGGATGACGCATTGCCCGATCACTTTTGCGTATCGCTCGACGTAAAGATGCGTTATATAGACCCGCTCGTCATCGGCGACGGCGAAAGTGCTGCCGGAGCACGGCGGCTCACGAGCGTTTCAAAAAAATCGGCTGCTCTCATCGAAGATTTTCTTTCGTGGCGCGATACGAAATACGGATGCGCCGCATACGCACTTCCTCTGCGCTTTGCGAAAAAAAACGGGTAAACGCGCATAAGCGAGTGCCGTATATGCGCTCGCAAACTCCGTACGATTTCGTTATACTTGACCTATGGACAACGCAAAAATCAAAGAGCTTCTCCTCGATATTCAAGATACGAAGCTCGACTTTACGATCATTCAATCGGGAAAAGAGAGCCGGCGCGTCAACGGTTTATACAAACCCGATACACATGAAATTATTTTGCACAATAAAAATTTTAAAACCGACAACGAAATGATCTATACCGCCGTCCACGAATATGCGCATCACCTGCTCACCGAAGAAGCGCTTGCGACGATGGGCGACACGGCGCTCCCGAACGCGAGGGTGCACACGCAGGCGTTTTGGGCGAAGTTCAACGAATTGTTGATCATCGCCGAAAAAAAAGGTTACTACGCGCTGGATATGAAAAGTTCGCCGGAACTCGAAAAACTCACCGAAGAGATCCGCAAAAATTACCTTGAAAAAAACGGAACGCTCATGCAGGAGTTCGGACGGCTCCTCGCAAAAGCCTACGATCTCTGTGAAAAAGCGAATATCCGCTATGAAGATTACATCGACCGCGTGCTTTGTCTCCCGCGCAATTCCGCACGCGATATCCGAAAGCTCGGCATGGAAAACGTCAATCCCGCCCTCGGTTACGACAATATGAAATTCGTCGCGTCACTCAAAAATCCCGACGACAGAAGCGCCGCGGAAAAGCAGCTTTTGCACGGAGGAAGCCCCGACAGCGTGCGCGCCCTTATGCGGCGTAAAAGCTCGGACGATGCCGACGATAAAAAGACGAAACTCGAAAAAGAAAAAAAACGCATCGAGCGCGCGATAGAACAGCTGCAAAAGCGGCTCGAATTCGTGGAGGCGGCAATTGAAAATATGTAAGATCATGCAGGCGGCTTTCGCTTTTGTAATCGTATCGACCGTGATGCCGCTTTCGGCGCAAAACGGAACATCGTCCGGAAGCGCAAAACAGAACGCTCCCGTAACGACGCCTGTTATGCCGACCCCTCCTTCGATGCCGACGCTGAGCGTTCCTTCGATGAGCGCGCCTCATTATACGCCCGGCCGAAATACCGCCGCACAGCGGCAGACGAACGATTCGCAAACCGGCTCCCGAAATGCAGCTCAAGCCGATAGCACGGCAAAAGACGGCACGCAAAATACCGCACAGGCAGGAAGCTCCGCCGGAAACACGATGTCCTCCGTAAATCAAGGGCAACGGATATCGAGCGGCAAAGCGCAAAGTACAGGGCCGGCGGATGCAAACGGCTCGAAAAAATCATCCGCCGTTACAGCTGCAGACTTAACGGCGCTTGCAAACAAAGGTCTCCTTAACAATTTTTATTCGCTGCTCGGTGCGTCGGGAAACGGCGCGCTCCTGCCGGGCGGCATAACAGCGGGCGATCTATCGTCAGGCGGAATATCTTCAGGTGCGGCGCTGCCGTCTTCATCGAACGCGATGCTCGAAAAAATCCTTTCGGAGCTTGACAACGTAAAAAAACAAAATGCCGAAGCGGTAAAATCGAACGAAGAGCAGCCCCTCGCCTCTTCCGCACGTCCCGGCATACTGCGTTTTATCGTAAACGGCTGTGATGTCCTCTCTTCGTGCCGCGCCGTATATTTCAGCGACGTCGGGAAAGACGGCACGTTTTTGCTGACGGGCGACAGAACGTATACGGCAAACGGGCAAAAGCGGATGGAAACGTTTTACTTACTCTTTCGGCCGGCAGGAAATGCGGGATTTTCGGCGCAGTATAAAGTGGAATGCTCCGTCGTACAGGATTATACGAATGCACATTCGTTCATGTATCGGCTTGCCTCTCTCGGTAATTTAACTGCGGTAAAAACCGGCAACCTCGTTTCGATGCGCACATCCGATCCGAATTGCCGCGCGGATTTACTCATCGACATCGGAAGCGCGAAACAGCAATGAGCGACATACTGAGCGGGGGGCTTTCCGAGCTCGGCTTTGCACGGAATTCGATTCCGCTTTTTGCGCAAAAGCTCGGTGCGTACATAAAAGAATTGCAGCTATTTAATTCCGCGTACGATCTCGTCAACACGAGCGACTTCGAAGAGCTTGCCATTCGTCACGTATTCGACAGTCTCGCCGCACACGATATTATCAACTCGCTTGCAACCGACATAGGAATCGAAGACGGCATCCTCATCGGCGATATCGGTTCGGGAGGAGGACTGCCGGGTATTCCGCTTGCCGTCGTCTTTCCTCAATTTCGCTTTACGCTCGTCGAACGCATGGACAAGCGATGCGCTTTTCTCGAAAACTGCGCCGCAATGCTCGGTTTGCAAAACCTTACCGTGCAAAAATCGGAAGCCGAAAAAATTCCGCATGAAAGTTTTGACATAGCGGTATTCCGTGCGCTGAAACCCCTCGACGCGCGCTTTGCAAAAACGCTTTTATCGCTCATAAAAAAAGGCGGATATCTTGCCGCATATAAAGCGAAAAGAGCGAATATCGAAAAAGAAATGAATGCGATACGTTCGGTCATCGCCGATTATACGGCTCTCGAAGTACGCGTACCGTTTATGAAAGACGCGGAGCGGAATATCGTCGTCGTAAAAAAATAAACATGCCGCAACGCAGCGCATGACGCGGCATTGAACACTTCGCACGAATAAAAACCGCTTTTACCGGCGCACTACAGCTGCACTCCCGTCCGCAGTTTTTCTTCGAAACGTTCGCGCTTTTTTCCTTCGAGCGGATTTTGCTCGCCCGAAAGTATTTTGCGCAGCGCTTCCATCTCTTCGCCCGAAAAGCGCACGCCTTCGTTTATGTGATTGATAAAAGATCCCGTCGCAAGAGGGGCGACCGTGCGGCACAGCGCAAGGATAACTTTTGCGTATTCGCGGATTTCATACTGCGCGTGTTCGTCGAGCCGCAGTTTCAAAAAGCGAAAGAGATTGTGCAGATCCATTTGCCAATAAAATTCGGTGTAGAGCGCAAGCGGCAAATCGATACGCGCGATTTCCCGCGCAAGAGACGCATCGATGAGTTTCGTATACGTTTCATAGGAAGCCTTTTGTCCTTCTTCGAGCGCAGATCGGATATTTTCGGCCTCGTCTTTTGAGAAGGGTTCGGCCGCCCTACCCTGTTTGTTATCCTTGCTTTGCGGTGCGATGTTCTCATCGGAGGGAACATAGAACTCGTCTTTCATGATCGAATAACGGCCGGACACTTCGTTCATCCTGCCCATGCGATGACGTACCCATTGACGCGCGACGAAGATCGGCATCTTGAGGTGAAAAGTCATCACCACCTGTTCGAAGGGAGAAGTGTGTTCATGGCGCAAAAGATAATCGATGAGCGCGCCGTCCTGCGAGACCGTCTTCGTTCCTTCCCCGTACGAAACGCGCGCCGCTTGGACGATCCGCGCATCTCCTCCGAAATAATCGACAAGGCGGACAAAACCCTTATCGAGCACGGGATATTCTTTATCGAGGATCGCTTCCGCTTCGGGAACAACACAGTGAGCCATATATACTCCTAATTTAATAATTAATAAAATCGATCGGCAATCGTCTGACGCTTATTTTTCCGTGCGGCGGTTTTTTGCATCGCCTGTCGGGAGCGTATCCGAAACGGGCGGCTGGACATCGTCGACGACTTCGACTTCATCGACGACGATCGGACGGTCATGCCATTCGAACAGTATATATCCCGCGCTCACCGCGAGCAGCAAAAGACCGAGGACGCGCACGAGCACAAGACCTATCTGCTGCGGAACGATAAACAGTACGATAGCGCCGACGAACGATATGATCACTTCGAGCATATAACGGCGGCGTTCTATATTCGTATCGCGGAGTTTTGCAAGCATATACAGTTCGAGAAATGCCGACGCGAGAAGATAGGCCGCAAGCACGTAGAGCATAATCGTCCACATCGCTTCGGCAAAACGCAGCGGCAAAACGATCGCGAGGATGCCGATGAAGATGCTGATAAGGCTTCGAACGATGACGGTGAGTTGAAAGGATTTATCATCGACGAGCTGCCGGATTTTAATTAAATTGAATAGACCGTTTATGACGGCTTCGATACCGAGTGCGATGACGGCGACTTTTATACATTGCTCCGGCGCTATGATCATCATGAGTGCAACGAGTGCAAGCAGCGCGCCGAGCATAAAATCTGTTTTTCTCATACCGTAAATATACTCGATTATGAGCAAATCAACAAGTTCCGTTTGTCACGATTAAACTCGGTTCGGGGAATTCGATCGCTGCAAAGGTATCGAACTTTGTGCCGTGGAACGCGCAAGGAAAAAACCGATAAATCGGAAGCCGCGGTGCGGAACGGCCGATTACGGAAATGAATTTTTTAAAAAAGTCGAATGTCGAGCTTTTTGAAAAGCAAATACTATTACAGTTTTTTAATTTCCGCTTCCGAAAGACCAGTCATCCGCTGTATAAAATCGACAGAACAGCTTTCTCGCTGCATAAGCTTTGCCGTTTCCCGCTTTGCTTGATATGATCCCGCGGCGACACCGTCGCGTCTCCCCCGCTCAAAGCCGATCTTTTCACCTGCCATACGTAAGTCATCTTCTCTGATATTTAAGGACATATACCAGCTCCTGAACTTTTCGTTCCGTTTCGCTTTTTCGACAAGCTCATCGATGTGCCGTGTAAAACCGCTCGTCGCCTGCCTCTCGCAAAGATACTTCAACAAGGCGCTCAATTCAGGCTCATCTTCTTTACCGTAGGCACCCACATTATAAAACACCTTATACGATTTGTCATCAAGAAAAAGCATATCGTCGGCGGTACAGATATTACGAAACTCGTAGACAGGCAAGCCTTTGCCGAAGGGATCCTGCGTACAGATAAAAATGACATAGCTCTCTTTCAGTTCGGCATAGCTTTGTCCTCTCAAGAGGTTATCGACATCCATGAGGCTTTGGGGCATCTCGAAAAACTCACCTTTAGCGATTTTTTCGAGATGCTGACGAGTTGTAACTCGCTGTATTATCGCGAGTTACAACATCGCATTTTCAAAGTTACCTCTAAAAACTGCAGTTTTTAGAGGTTCCCTTTGATAATAGCGTGTGCGTTTGGGAAGAGAAGGCGGGATCGATGTTTGTATTTCTATATCGAAGACGCGCTCGGGCTCTGAGACATAGACGTCGAGACGTATGCCCTTGCTTTCGTAAAAGGGTGCTATCGTTTTTTGCAGGGAGGGATATTCGATTTTACCGACTTTGATATGCAAAAGACGCTCGATGACACCTTTGCAAATTATTTTGTTTTTCATGACCGTGCCGAACATAAAGTCATCGGTAAAAGAGAGTTCGTCGACGGGTTTATGGGTATATTCCATAGTTGTACCTTCGGTTATTGAGATTGCGCGGCAAGGAAGCCGCTGACCTATATATCGTTTACAAAGCTATAAATTACGCGGTTTTTTGTAAAAATAAACGAAAACATCGTTTCCTGCGCGGGGAACTTCGCGCTCCGCGCTCGTTGCAAGTTGCGCGGGGAACTTCGCGCTCCGCGCTCGTTGCAAGTTGCGCGGGGAACTTCGCGCTCCGCGCTCGTTGCAAGTTGCGCGGGGAACTTCGCACTCCGTGCTCGTTGCAATACGCGGCACGGACGCCGTGTCGTATCTTGGCAAAACAACCGCGCATTTTACGAAGTAAAAATACGGTAGTGAGCGGGCTGTCTCAAAAGTCGGTTACTTTTTCGACAGCCTGTCGAGTTTAAAATTAAGTCTTTATATTGCAATGACTTAATTTTAAACATCGCATAGTGTAAATCAAGGAACCTTTCCAAAAACTGAAGTTTTTGGAAAGCCGCGGACGGACACTGCTCGCAATCGCTCTGAGGAAGTCGTGAGTTGAAAAACGCTTGACGCGTTTTTCTTTTATCGGAGACGCTCGGCGATTGCTCCGCACTGCTCGCAATCGCCGAGCTCTTCACCTATTCTTTTCATGGGCGGATAAATCCGTTATACTTCGGACAATGGCTTGGCAGAAAAACATGAAAGTCCGTATATCGCTTACTGCAATCGCCCTGTGTTGCCTCCTGCTTTCGTGCAGCGGACAAACGAAGTCGGCCTCAGAGATAACTGAAGAAAGGGCGCTCCCCGTTTCCGCTGCAGGAAAAGATGCGGAGAGCCTCAAACTGTCGACACAGCTGTGGCATTTTTCCGATGAAGCCGTGTGCATACTTTTCGGCTATGGCTATAACGATGCGGCTTTTGTCGCTTCGATGACGGAAGCTTTGTCGGCAAAATACGGAGTCGCTTCGGACGGAGGGCTTGTTTTACCGATCGTTTTTCCCGACGACTTTAAGAAGGGTTCCCGTTCGGTTGCGGCGGAGCTGCCGCTCCTTGTCGGCGAAAAAAAATTGCGCGGCCTCATCCTGCTCGGTGCGCCGGAAAATGCACATTTCGGCGTTGCTCACCTGCAGGACAGATACGACGGCGTCTTTTCGTTTCCCGTGTTTTCGTTTTTTTCACAGGACGACGTATCGGGTACGGAAGGTACTGCGGACATCGTGCTCGATAAAGCGCAGGAAGCCGGTATCGACGGAATTATTAAAAACGAATCGGAGCAGACTTTCGTAAAAGAAGTGCCGGATTTTGTCCGCCGCTCCGTCGATTTTATGCTTGCCGTCGACGGTCAGCTTGCAAAAAACAAGGATCTGCTCACGTATCTGAAAAAGATCGTCGGAAATGCGAAGCTGCGCCGTTACGTCGATCCCGAGTCGGGTTTGCAGTCCGTCAATCACTTTATCCTTGCCGATTGATTTTTATGATTACGCCGGTACAGACGGAGCATCATCTGCTCGGTACAAAGCGCGATATCGCTTCTCTCGCAAAAAAAGCAAGCGCGCGCATTCTCGTCCTTTCCGATTCTCACGGACAGCGGGAACTGTTCCGCCTCATCGTTGAAAAGGCCGGCCCTTCGTGCGATGCCCTCGTATTTTGCGGCGACGGCGCGGGCGATTTCGTTTCGTGTATGGACGATGCCGCGAGCGATGAGGCTTTCGCGCGTCTCGTGCCGCCGGTTGCAGCCTTTGTCGAAGGGAACGGAGACGCCGACCGCTTCCCTTCCCGTTTTGATCCATGCGGCAAAAAATCGTCCGGCGGTTTATATGAACTGATTATTCCGAAGCGGCAGATTTTGAAAGCGGCCGGTCACGTGATCTATGCCGTACACGGTCACGAACAAGGCGCGTATTACGGAACGGATGCGATCGAACGCGAATGCAAAGCGGCCGGCGCCGACATCGCAGTCTACGGACACACGCATATCGCGGCTGAAATCCGCCGGAACATCTACATCGTAAACCCCGGAAGCATTTCCTATCCGCGTTCTCTCACTCCTCCGTCATTTGCGATTCTCGAACTCGACGGAAAAAACAGCAACGCCGTATTTTACCGCATCGATGCAAAACTCGACGGCGTGCAATTTACTCCGTTTGCGCCGAAAAAGGCGTCGCTGTGGCGGTGAACGTTTTTTCCCGAGCTGTCGAATTAATAATTAATATGAGAGGAACTACGAACACATATCAAGACGCAAATGCCGCGATAATCGATCGATGGATCGCCGAAGGCTGGGAATGGGGAAAGCCGATTGACCGCGAAACATACCTGAAGGCACAAGCAGGACAATGGTCGGTTTTGTTGACACCGACAAACTATGGGCGGACTCGTGATTACGCCCGATCGACGTATCGGCGATATGAATATTTCCGACAGCGATATCCTCATTTTGCCGGGTTCCGATCATTGGTTTGAAAAAGAACATGAACCGATCCTCTTAAAAGCGAAAGCATATATTGAGCAAGATATAAAGGTTGCCGCAATATGCGGCGCAACACTCGGTTTGGCGAATGTCGGCGCTCTTGATAATAAAAAGCACACGAGCAACGATAAGGCATTATTAAAATAAGTGTGCAAAAATTATAAAGGCGAACATCTATATGAAGATACGCCCGCCGTAAGGGACGGTAATTTGATTACGGCAACAGGTATTGCGCCGCTTGAATTTACATTTGAAGTTTTAAAGTTGTTGAATGTGTTCGGTGAAGATACTTTGATGAATTGGTATAAACTCTACACAACAAAAGAGTCTAAATATTTTTTTCAACTTATGCAGTCGCTGAACAACTGGCGGGGAATTCCGTTCTGAATTGCACTCCCCTTATATGATATACGGTATTTACATCGATTGTAATCCGGACATCAGGCCTCCGACGGCATCGACCAATTTCGGCGGTGTCAAATTGTACGAACACTCATAGCGCTGAGATGCAATGCCGTGTGCAAGGACTGCCGTAACAGCCGCATCTTCGGCGCCGTATCGCTCGGCGAGCAGCGCGCAGATGAGACCTGCGAGCACGTCGCCGCTTCCGGCTTTTGCAAGGCTTTGATTTCCTTCGACGCTTACGAATACGCCGCGCTCCGACGCGATCACCGTATTCGCACCTTTGAGCACGAGCACGGTATGCGGAAAGCGCGCGGAAAATTTTTTAACGATTTCGATCCTGTCGTCCGCAATCTCCGCGATCGTATAGTCGCCGAGCGAACACAATTTTAAAAGCGATTGAAATTCTTTCGGATGAGGTGTGAGGACAACCCGCGTCCGGCGCTTATCGAGCGCGTCGAGCAGGTTTACGATATCACCGTAATAAAAAGAGTCGGCGTCGAGCACGATTCCTGCACCTTTGTGCGCTTCGATGTATGCGCATACGCTTTGAAACGCGTCCGTCCGATCGCGTCCGAATCCGCTTCCGACCAAAATCGCCGTCGTGTTTTGAGGAAAGGATTTTGCAACCATCAAATCGGACGGGAGTTTAAATCGCGACGCAGCTCCTTTTTCCGTTTCGACAATCGTCGCAAGACCCGCGCCGAAGCCGAGCGCCGCTTCCCCCGCAATGATCGCAGCTCCGGCTTTTTCTCCCGCAGCGATCGCGGCGTGTCCGAAATTTCCTTTGTGTACCGATTTTTTTGTCCGCACGGGAAGGCTCATATCGCCCGCTTCGAGGAGGTACAGGTCAGCTGCCCTGCCCGCTTCAAATACGCAGTCGCTTACGCCGATACCGTATTTTTTAATAATTCCGCAAAAGTCTTTCGCAGCGTCTCCGAAATACGCCGCTTTGAGTGCGCCCATCGCAACGGTTACGTCGGCATTGAACGCGAGAGATCCGTGCGCGTATTCGGTCGAAACCGCACCGCGCTTATCGATGCCGCTCGGTATATCGCACGCAATACGGAAACACGAAGCATTGTTAATTTTATCGATGAGAGAGGAAACGTCGGGCCTAAGCGTTCCGTGAAAACCGGTACCGTACAGACAGTCGACGACGATCGCAGCCGATGCAAGCCGTTTTAAAAACGACGATCGGCTCACGAGTTTTACACCGGCCGCAAGCGCCGCATCCCGCTCCCGTTTGCAGTTTTCCGTTTTTGCGTCGAATGGGGCGTAAACGGCGGCGGGAATATCGCCTAGGATCCGGCGGGCGAGCGCGTAACCGTCGGCTCCGTTGTTGCCGCTGCCGCACACGATCAACACATCGCTCGAAGATGATGAATCGCGGTATGCCTGCGATGCGGTCGATTGCTCGGCACGATGTGCCGCACACGATATGCTCGACTGCTCCGTACGATGAGCCGGTCGTTTTTCGGAAGTCCGTACGGCATTTCGATCGCAGAGGGCTTTCCGTACTTCACTTTCAAGCGCGCTTGCCGCGTTTTCGATCATAACGTCTTCGGTGATACCGAAGGCTTCGTGCATGCGCTTTTCAAGATCCTTTACATCGATAAAAACCTTTTGCATATTCGTACTCCCGTAAAACGGCTCCGACAGCTATATTGTTAATTAATAATCGGTCCGGAAAAATCGGCATGCGCTCATTTTTGTTTTTTGAAAATCGTCGGCTCGGAAAAATCGTGACCGTCTTTGTCGGTCGGAATATGCGAGCAGCGAAGCGTGAGCGTACCGTTTTCTTCGTCGAACGAATATAAAATCCGCCACGTCTTTTCATCGTCGGATTCACTCTTTGAGTAGCCCGTATCCGTTCCCGATTTTTCGACGGTAAAGACGATAAGTGCCTGAGTTGCCGAATACGTACCGCTCCAATATCGCATATCGAGCGCCGCCCTTTGCATGACCGTCATCATTTTATCTTTATTGATTTCGACGGTCGTCACGGTGCTCGCTCCTTCGTATATCCACGTGCCGTAGTATTTCGGCGTAAGCGCATTCTGCATATCTTCGCCGATTTTTTTACTCGTCTCGCCCATCGCTTTGCCGAACGATTTGAAAGCGTCGACCGATTTTTTGCCGAACTCTTTCCATTCCTGTTTTACGGAAGAATTTTTGTCCGGATCGGCGGCGGCCGGCAAAACAATGACAAGCAGCGACACTGCCGTTATAATCTTAATAATTTTCGATAAATACATAATTAACTCCGCTTATTTAAAAAATAACAATCCCGCTATACCGATCGGAATGAGATAACACGCGAACCAACCGAGCTTCCCTTTTTTAATAATTTTCATGAGGAGCGAAAGGGACGCCCAGCCGATGACGAAAGCTGCAGCACAGCCGACAATGATTTGCAACGCGCCGATCGATTCCGACATTTTATCGAAGTCTTTAAGCTCAAGAATAAAAGCGCCGAGTATTGCAGGAATCGAAACGATAAACGAAAACTCGCCCGCATCCGCCCGGCCGATGCCTGAAAGCAAAGCGCCTGCGATCGTTGAACCGCTCCTCGAAATGCCGGGCAGCGTTCCGATACCCTGAGCAACGCCGACCGCGAGCGCCTGCTTCCATGAAATGCCGTTCCCGTCATTTGCGGTTATTCTCTTTCGGCTCATATATTGAGAAAAAAGCAAAAGACAGGCCGTAACGATAAAGAGAGCGCACACAAAGCGTATCGAAAGAACAGGAAGCATTTTTTCCGTAACGATGCCGATGACGCCCGTCACGAAAGTTGCGATGATAACTGCGGCAACCGTTTTTCGGGAAGCTTCATCGGTTTTCGTCAAACCGCTTTCGCCCGAAACGCCGGAAACGACGGGACGCCGCATAATCATTTTTCCGAGCGCACAAAAGAGTTTCAGAATATCGTGCCGGAAATAAAGCACGACTGCGGCAAGCGTTGCGAGGTGAAGGAATACATCGAATAAAAGCGGCACGTCGCCGAGTGAAAACAAATGCTGCGCGACGGCGAGATGGCCGGAAGAAGAAACGGGCAAAAATTCCGTTAGGCCCTGAAGCACACCGAGCAACAAACTTTGTAAAATCGTCATGAATCCATCATAGCAAAAGAGCGGAAATATGTCATGAGTGATCCGGTTCGCTAACGGTCATCTTGAAAGACTCACTTTCAGCGATTTTTTCGAGATGCCGACGCGTGTGTTTAAGAAGTTCGGGCGCGATCGATGTTCGGTTTTTTATCGATACCGCTTGACAAGATAATTAAACATTGTTAAATTATCATCGTTTACTAAAGCTTTAAGGGAGACATTATGCGGAACGCGAATCCTGAAATCGTCACGACGATAAAGGCGAAAACGCTCGATCTGCTCATGCACAAAAACCCCGACGCGATCACCATGCGCGACATTGCCTCGAATTGCGGGATTACGGCGGCAAATATCTATCACTACTACAAAGACAAAGACGAACTCTTTCAGGCGATCAGTCTCGACTGTTTAAATGAGCTCAACGCGCGGATCACGGACGGGGCAAAAGGTTCGCGTCCGAGTAAAAAGCGCCTTTACTGCGCAATCGATGCGTTCCGCACATGGTGCTTTGAAAATCCCCGGAGAGCGCTGCTTGTCATGCAAGGCATCGAATCGGTATCGGGTGCGGATGATAAAATCATCGAACAGTACTATGTTTGCAACAGAACCGGAGCCGCGCTGCTCAAAGAATGCGTCCGAAGCGGTATCGCGCGTTCGGCAAATCCCGATCTCGACGTAGGTATCCTCATTTCGGGACTGTGGGGCTGCATCGAATCGGTTATTTTAAAAAAATGCGATAAAAAATATTGGAACGACGGAAAGCGATATACGGATCGCTTTATCGCAATATGGATGAATGCAATCTTCGGAGGTATACCATGAAAAAAGCATTTGCAGTTATGGGGATCCTGCTTTTAAGCGCGGGACTTTTTGCAAGAGAAGTAACCGTCAGCATCGGAACCGGAAAAAATTGGAAAGAAAAAATGGCGTCG
Organism: Treponema sp. Marseille-Q4523; assembly: GCF_016901105.1. Taxonomy (NCBI): domain Bacteria; kingdom Pseudomonadati; phylum Spirochaetota; class Spirochaetia; order Treponematales; family Treponemataceae; genus Treponema; species Treponema sp. Marseille-Q4523. Next base: position 75,280 of record NZ_JAFEVM010000011.1, read on the forward strand.
CAATGCGCCGTGTGGCTTGAAGACGCAAACGGAAATTACGTGCGCACGCTCTACGTTACGCAGCGCGCAAGCAAGCGCAATTGGATCGTCGGTCCGAAAGCCGGTCGGCCGGAATCGCTTCCGGTATGGTATCATGCAGCAAACTACGAAAGCGCGAAAGGCGCTCCGGGCAACGCCGAAAGGAGGAGTCGTATTCACGGCCGAAATCGGAGACGGAACATACGTTATCAAAGCGGAGTTCAACACGAGCTTCGACTACAACGATTTTTATACGAAGAAAAATTCCGGCGTCAACGGACAGCCTGCCGTTGTATACGAAGCGAAGATCCCCGCAGACGCAAGCGGCGAAATCGAGCTTATGCTTGCGGGAACGGGTTCCGAAGACGGCAGCGACGGAAAGATTTACACAGACGTTTCACACCTGACGACGGCGAAAACGATAGTCGATAAAATAATTATTAAAATGAAATAACCCGCGAGTTTTTACAGCACGGTATTTGTTGTAAAAATTATTAAATATGCATGCGCGGCAAAACGATTTTGTGTTGCGCGTGCCGAAAAAACCGCACTTCCTACGGAAAGCTCTTTTCACTTCCGCCGGATCGCTTCCATAACAATCAGACATTCCCGTGTATACATCAATGACATAAAAGCCTGCTTATGTTACAATATTCATGGAGAAAGAATTATGGACGTTATACTGCACGAATTGATCAAACGAAACTGTTCAACGGGCTATATCAAGATAGACGTCTTTATATTCGTTTGCACCGTAACTCTTGCATATTATATCGCCCGCAGGAACGGTTTGAATTTTCTTATCAGTACGCTGTCCGGTTTTATTTTAACATCCGTATTGTATACGCTGAGCGATATGACATGGGAACTTTCGGAAGCATTGATCAAACCGACGGTACCGCACAGCAAATCGCTCATAACACTCAATTATCTCGTAAAATCGTTTTTTCTCATAACGGCAACGACTCCGGGTTACTCGTGGTTCAGCTACATCATTCAAGAAACGAATCGGCCGAACAAAAAACGTATTTTGCTGTTTGCAAAACTGCTCCCCGCATTTCAAGTGTTGCTTTTAATAATCAATATTTTTACCAAAAACATGTTTTACATTGCGCCGGATGCGATTTATCATGAAGACAAATATTTTTTCTTGTTATTCATCACTGTCATAGCCCTCCCGACAAGCGCATCGGTTTATGCATTTTATGTCGCAAGCGAATCGGAAAATATACTCGAAAAAGAACATTTGATGCATTACGGCAAATTCCCGATCTCTTGTATCGTCGCGGCATTGTTTCAAATAGTATTTCGGAGCATCCCATTTGCCGCATGTGCGATCTTTATCGCCGCATTTTTATTATATTTAAATATCCTCGAAGAGCAGGCATCGATCGATTATTTAACCGGTATCAACAACAGAAAAACTTTTATTAAAAATTTGATACGCTTGCATGATGGGGGGG